>JALUUA010000060.1 GCA_027021605.1 Candidatus Bipolaricaulota bacterium
CAGCAGCTTCAACTGCGCCACCGGGGGCGTGCTGGCCGTGGGAGGCTTCTGGTACGCCGGCCAAAGCACCTTTCAGGGCCAGGACTACTGGGTCATCACAGAGGGCGACATCGTCACACAAGACGGCCTCGACTGCTTCTTCCAGAACAGCGTGGACGGGAGCGCCGCGGGCGAGGAGCTCTTCGGCCACGAGCTGGGGCACACCCTGGGGATCGACCACGCCTGCGACGACGACCCGGACACGACCCCGCCGCCCTGCAGCAGCGACCCCGTGCTCGACGACGCGCTGATGCGGGCCTTCCTCCACGACGACGGGCGCGGCGCCCGGCTCAACAGCGACGATCAAGCCGCCGCGCAAGCCCTCTACAAGCAGCCGGGGGACCCCGATCCCACCGCCGCCGTCTTCACCGTGGCGGACGACGGGACCGTCGCCTCCGATCGGGCCTACTTCTGCGGGCTCCCGTCGGGCTGCTTCAACGCGGGGAAGGGAGCCGATCTGGCGGAGCGCATCGACGTGGTGGAGCCCGTCGAGCCCGGGGACGTCGTCGAGATCGACCCGCACAACCCCCGACGGTACCGCAAGGCCCGTCGCCCCTACAGCGACTTGGTTGCGGGCGTAATCGCCTCCTCCCCGGGGGTCACGTTGGCCAACCGCCCCGAGGAGCGGGACCGGGTCCCCTCCTATCTGGGCTCCCTCACGCTGCTGCGCGACGCGGGCGTCCCACCGCTGCTGGGGGCCCTGCTCGGGCCCAAGGGTCGCGACCTCCACCTCCCACGGGGGCTGGGGGCCCTGCTCAAGGCCCGGGCGCCGGAGCCGCGGGTGGGCCTCGCCCGCCTCGTCGGCCCCGAGGGGGCCGGGTGGCGGCTTGCCTGGGAGCGGGCTGCGGCCAAGCTCCTGGGGAGGCCGCTGATGGCGCTCATGGGCCGCGTCTACGTGAAGGCTACCGCGGAGAACGGCCCCATCCGCCCGGGGGATCTCTTGACTACCGCTTCGAAGCCCGGCTACGCTATGCGCTGCCCGGATCTCTCCCTCTGTGAGGGGGCCCTGGTGGGCAAAGCCCTAGAGCCCCTTCCCCGGGGCGAGGGGCTCATCCTCGTGCTGGTGACGGCCAAGTAGTCGACCCATGAGCCGTTGCCGAATCCCGCCCGCTCGGTAAGATGGGGCGAAGGTTGGAGAGCGGATGAACGACCTCTTTGCCCAAGAGAAGCAGAAAGCTCCGCTGGCCGAGCGGATGCGGCCCCGCTCCCTGGAGGAGTTCGTGGGCCAGGAGCACCTCGTCGGGGAGGGCAAGCCCCTGCGGCGCATGATCGAGGAGGGGCGGGTGCGCTCGCTGATCCTGTGGGGCCCGCCCGGGACGGGCAAGACCACCCTCGGGCGGATCATCGCCCGCGCGTACGGGGCAGAATTTCTTCACTTCAGCGCCGTGCGCGCCTCCATCAAAGAAGTCCAGCGGGCGATGGAGCGCTCCCGCTCGAAGTTCCAATCCTACGGGGCCCGCGACCTCGTCTTCGTCGACGAGATCCACCGCTTCAACAAGGCCCAGCAGGCGGTGTTCTTGCCCTACGTGGAGGAGGGCTCCGTCATCTTAGTAGGGGCCACCACGGAGAACCCGTCGTTCGAGATGATCGGCGCGCTCCTCTCGCGCTCCCAAGTGTTTGTGCTCCATCCCTTGAAGCCCGAGGAGATCCGCACGATCGTGCGGCGGGCCCTCACGGATAAGGAGCGGGGGCTGGGAGCCCTCTCGTTGACGCTGGCCGAGGAGGCCGAGGCGTTACTCGCCCAGGCCTGCGACGGGGACGCGCGCCGGGCCCTAAACCTCGTGGAGCTCGCCGCCGATCTTTGTGAGGGTTCACAGATCACTCTCGAAGACGTCCGGAATGCCTTGCAGCGGAAGACGCCCCTCTATGACAAAGCGGGCGAGGAGCACTACAATCTGATCTCGGCGCTCCACAAGGCAGTGCGCAACTCCGAGCCGGACGCGGCGCTCTATTGGCTCGCCCGGATGCTCGCCGCGGGGGAAGACCCCCTTTACATCGCCAGACGCTTGGTGCGGATGGCCGTCGAGGACGTGGGCCTGGCCGACCCCCGGGCCCTGCAGGTCGCGCTGGCGGCCAAGGACGCCTACGACTTCTTGGGGAGCCCGGAGGGGGAGCTGGCCTTGGCGGAGGCGGCGGTGTATTTGGCCACGGCCCCCAAGAGCAACGCGGTGTACCAAGCCTTCGGGGAGGCACAGCGCGACGTGGAGGAGACCCGGCAGGAGCCCGTCCCCCTGCACATCCGCAACGCGGTCACAGCGTTGATGAAGGAGCTGGGCTACGGGCGGGGCTATCAGTATGCCCACGCCTACGACGAGGGGGTCACGCCCATGAGCTCGATGCCCGACTCCCTACGGGATCGCGTCTACTACCGTCCCACGGATCGGGGCTTCGAGCGGGAGATCCAAAGGCGCTTACAGAAGTGGGAGGAGCTGCGGCGGAGGCTGCGGGAAGGGGAGAATCGACCCACAAATGGAGGGTCTGTCAGCGGATAGAGAACGGATTAACGGATGAGGGGGAATCCGTTAATCCGTTTCTTTCTTCATCCGTTGACCGACCCTACTACCGCCTCCGCCTGCCCCCCAGAACCCTGCGCTTGAGCCGTTCGTAGCGAAACAGCGCCCAGTCCACCGCCTTCTCCAGCGGGGTCGGAGGGCGGGGGAGCGCGGCGCGGGGACGGACATAGAGGCGACGTCGGGTGTAGGCATAGGCCACGCCCACCCCCGCCAGGGCGAAGAACGCCAGCCAGGGCGCGCGATACCCCATCGCAAACCCGAAGTAGACGAACGCCACGGTGATCCACATCAAGATCCGCCCCGGGATCGGGAGCACGAAGCCCAAGAGAACGACCTGATCGGGGTTAAGGAGGCACCAGGCCACCGTGAGCCCCGCCAGCGGCAGCCACAGGCCGCTCAGCTCCACGTTGAAGAAGGGCTCCAGCCCCAGCGCTCCCAAAAGGAGGCTGCCCACCCCGATCCCCACGGACGTGGCCGCCGTCACCCCGGCGAAGAACTTCGCGAACGAGCGGGAGCCCCACGAGCGCTCCAGCGTCCCGCCCACGATCCAGAGCCAGTAGTTGGCGAAGGCGACCGTGAAGAGTCCCTTCGTCACCAGGGGATACGTGAGCAGGCTCCAGGGCTTGCGCCACCATCCCAGAGTGGAGAACTCGAGCCACCCCCAGGGGTTCCCGGCCCGGAAGAAGAAGACGGCCACGAAGTAGATCAAGAACGTGGCGATGCTTAGGGCGATTACGGTGCGGGTGACGGGCTCGGGGCTCCCCCACAGAAACCTCCGCAGGCGGCGCCATTGATACTGGATCTCGTACATTCAGACCTCCCGGGGTCCGAAGAGGACCGTCCCCAATCGTACCATATTCGCGCCCTCCTCGACGGCCACCTCGAAGTCGTGGGACATCCCCATCGAGAGCCAGCGCATCTCGA
>JALUUA010000061.1 GCA_027021605.1 Candidatus Bipolaricaulota bacterium
TTCACCGCCCTTTGAATTTCGCGGCCCACGGCACGCGGGTCGAAGGCTTTCTTGTCGGGGGTCCAACTGTCCGAGGACTCGAACGTCTCCGGGTCGAACTCCACGCCCTCGGGGGGGACGATCCCCCCGTGGTGCTCCCGATAGAAGTCGTAGGCCGTGCGGGTGTACAAGTACTGATAGAACGTGTCCCGGTTGATCTTGCAGACCCCGCACCGGATCAGCTCTTTGAGCTGCTCGACGGAGAGGCCCGAGGAGCCGTGAATCACCAAGGGGATGTCGTACCCAGCCTCTCGCAAGGCTTCGTCCACCCGTCGGGCGATGTCCAAGCGGAGGGTGAGGGTGCGCCCCTTGCTCACGCCGTGCTCCGTCCCGATGGAGATCGCCAGGAGATCCACGCCCGTCCTTCGGACGAACTCCACGGCGTCGTCGGGGTCGGTGTAAAACGCCTCGTCGGAGACGATGTCCTCCTCGGCCCCCTTGATGATCCCCAGCTCCCCCTCGACGAGAATGCCCTGAGGATGGGCCATCTCGACGACCTTGCGGGTGATCTCCACGTTGCGCTCGAAGGGCTCGTGGGAGGCGTCGATCATGATCGAGCTGGGGATCTTCTCTGCAATGGCCCGCTCGATGAGGTCCATGTGCTTCTCCTGCTGGTGATCCAAGTTGAGAAAGACCAGGACGGAGTAGCGCTTGCTGAGGGCCCGAATATAGGACGATAAGGCGGTAAGCCCGGCCCAGGCGTCCCCGGCGCCCGCAAACTGCATCGCGCCGTGGCTTATTTGCACCAGCAAATCCGCCTTGGAGGCTTCGGCGCCCTCCAAGAGGCCCAACAGAACGTTAGGCTCGGCAATGTTGCTCGCGATGAACGCGAAGCCGTCCCGCTTCATGCGCTGGTAGACGCAGCGTAGCTCCTGCTCGTTTCCAAAGGGCATCGCTCTCGCTCCTTCCCGTTTTGACTTATCCGATCTGGCCGTTAAGAATCCCACACGAGGGCTGCGGCACCCAGAAGCCCCACCTCATCCCCCAGCTCCGTGCGCCGGATGGGCACCCGCCAGCGGGCGTTTCGCTCGTAGGACGCTAAAGCCTCGTCCCGAAGCTGCTCCCAGCCGTTCATCACGCCCCCTCCCAGGAAGATCGCCTCCGGGTCGAGGATTTCCGTTAAATTGGCAAAGCCGATGCCCAAGTACTCCGCCGCCTCGTCGAGGATCGCCTTCGCACCCGGGTTTCCTCCCCGCGCGAGGCGGAAGACGTCTTCGGTGGTCAAATCGGGCTTCCCTAGGCGAATCCGCCCCTCCCGGGCGATCGCCGTCCCCGAGGAGAGAGCTTCCCAGCAGCCGAGTTTTCCGCATTGGCATTGGGGTCCGCCCGGCTGGAGGATCATGTGCCCCACCTCCGCGGCGTTCCCCCCGCCCCCGTGATAGAGCTTTCGCCCGATGACGATCCCGCCCCCGATCCCCGTGCTCACGGTAACGTATACGAGGTTTTTCAGCTCGGGAGCCTCCCAGCGGGCGATCCCCCAGGCCGCCGCGTTCGCGTCGTTGTCCACTACCACGAGCAGATTCCGTATGCCCTGCTCCCGGAGGAGCTGTTGAAGGGCCTTCCCCGGTGCGAAGCCCTCCCACCGCGGGAGGTTGGGGGCCTTGCCCATCCTCCCCGTTTGGGGGCTCACGGTCCCCGCCACGGAGAGGCCGATCCCCCCAACATCCTCCCAGCTTATCCCGCGTTCTTCCAAGCACTCTCGGATCGCGCTCACGATTTGGGGGATCATCGCTTCCGGCTCCGGGAGCGTGCGGAGCTTGCGGTGGGCCAGCAGATGGCCCTTAGCATCACAGAGCCCCACGCGGGTGCGGGTACCCCCGACGTCTACCCCTATAGTGTGTTGGGTCATTTCCCGTGGCGGACGACGCAGAACTCCAGTCCCCGAATTTCCAGGGGCTTCGAGTTGTCGGGGGAGTGGACGACCATGCGGCCCCTCTCAAAGTAGGGCAGCGCCCGCTGGAAGTGCTTGGGCGCTCCGGCCCGCTCGGCCATCGCCTGCTCCATCCCCAGCAGGATGCGGGTGCTGATCTGGGAGAGCACCTCGTCGTGGACGTCCTGGGGGTTTTGGGTAATCAAAACCAAACCCAGGCGGTTCTTGCGCCCCTGCTTGGCCGCGGCGACGAACTTCTGCACGATGATGCGCGCCTGCTGGGTCTCGGCCCTGGTGAGGAAGTTGTGCGCCTCGTCCACGGCCAACACCACGGGATAGCGGGCAATTCTTCGTCCCCACTCGGTGCCGACGACCTTGGTCTTGGCGTCCGCGATCATGGAGAGAATGGCCAGCACCACCACGCGCTCCCCCTCGGCACTGAGATGGTTTGTGGGAAAGACGCTCACGCCGTCCTCGCGGAAGACGGCCTCGTAGAGCTGGGTGAGCGGGTTGGCCCCCTGGTCGAAGATCCCCTCAAACGGCCCCCGCAGCACCCGGCGACGGACCGCGCCCAGGGTGGCCTCGTGGACCGCCCCGCTCTGAAGGTAGGGCTGCATCTCCCCGTCGTCCTCCAAGAACTGCTGAAATCGCTGGTAGGTCCATTCCTTCTCAGGAGTCTTCTGGAAGAAGTCACGCACCAGGCGCTCCAAAGCGACGTATTGCGTCTCGTTCAGCTCCCCGCCCGCGATCAAGTAGGGAAAGTCGCGCACCAGCTCGAAGGGGATCGTAAATTCCGTATAGGCGTCGCAGCCGCGGTAGCGGTGCCCCCGCTCCACCGCCGCAAAGACCGTGAGTTTTTCGCCGACTCCTCCGTACTGTCCGCCGACGCCCAAGAGTTCCTCGCGATCTCGGTGTGGAGGGGGATCTTTCGGGTCGTCCCGCAGGCCCCAGTACTCGTCGTCCGGGTCGATAATCACAATGCAGGGCTTGCGCACCTCCCCGCCCCGGCGCTCCAGCAGATACTCGGAGCCCACAATTTGACGCAGAAAGTTCTTGGCGACGTGGGTCTTGCCCCGCCCGCTCATGCCTGCTATGAGCACGTGGGTGAAGATCAGGGGGTCCCCCGTTTTCTTCGCGTCGTTGACGAGGTAGTAGGGCACCTTCAAATCCCCCTGAAAGGTGATCGGCTCGCCGTTTACGGAAACCCATCCCAGGAAGAGCCCCTTTTCCGGGAGATCGAGGCCCGTGATCACCTCGTCTTTGTTTTGTACTCGGCGCACCCGCGAGTTGGGCTTCGGGATGTAGCGCACCTCCACGGGCTTCCCGCCGGGGGTGATGAGCGAGAGGGGCTCGAGGGCGGCCAGCTCGATGTACTCGTCCTCGCCGACGCGGTCGGCCCCCAGCAGCACGTGGACCTCGCTCATGTCGTCCACCGCGTCCCTCTTGAGGTACGAGAGCTTCTCGATGTAGGCGAAGAGCAGCTCCTCTCGATACCCCAACGGGATGACCACGTACTGCCCCACGGCCACTTCATTCCGCCGCTCCTCGGGGATGTACACCTCGATGCGGTGCTCGTCGGTGCTTATGTAAAGTTCCTCGCGGATGGCGACCGTCCCAATCTCGTCGGGATCGAGTTGGGGGCGATCCTCGGGTTGGGCCGTCCGGGGCTCCGCTTCCGCCTCGGCTCCGGCAGCGGGGGAAGGAGAAGGAGAAGCGGGTGCGTCCTCCACGATTCCCAGCTCCTTGAGTTTCTCGTCGATCTCCCACTCGGTCGGATCCGCCATCGCTCAGCGCTCCCCTCAAGGGGATTGTACTCAAGGGGCAGCGGGGTGCCAACGACGGGCGTTTGCAGCGGCCCTTCCCGTCGTGTACAGTACGGTGCTTTTTGCGAGAAACTCTCAATTCACGTGACCGAGGAGGTTGGACGCTGTGAGCAACGTCGTGAAGGTCGACGAAGCGAACTTCGAGCAGGAGGTTTTGCAGTCCGACGTTCCCGTGCTGGTGGACTTCTACGCGGACTGGTGCGGGCCATGTCGGGCACTGGCTCCGGTGATCGAGGAGCTGGCCCACGAGATGGCGGGGCGCTTGAAGGTGGCCAAGCTCGACGTGGACCAAAACGAGCGGCTCAGCACAAAGTTCGGGGTGCAGAGCATCCCCACGCTCATTCTCTTTCAGAACGGCCAGGAGGTCGAGCGCCTGGTAGGCTTTATGCCCAAGGCCCAGCTCCTGCAGTATTTAGAGAAGCACCTCAGTGCGACGGCCTCCTAGCCCCTTTTCGCTCCCAGCCCTTGGGCAGGAGCCCCGCGCGCAGCGCGAAGGCCCCGTAGCTTAGGACGCCCGCGGCGACGGACAGCCCCACGCGCGCCAGCTCTGAGGCGTGGAGCCGGGCGAGCCCCCCGTCGAGGGCCCCGACGATTCCCCCCATCACGAGCGCGCCGAGGGCCATCTTCGCCCCCTCCGGAAGGATGGGAGCCCAGAGGGGTTCCCGCAGTCGACGCTGCAGCAGAACCGCGAGCACCGCGGCTTGGGTAAAGCCCGCCAGCGCCGTCGCCAGGGCGAGCCCCCCCACGCCCAAGGGGCCGATCAACAAGAGATCGAACGCGATGTTGACCCCCACGGCCACGGCGCTGGCCAGCACGGGCGTCCGCGTGTCCTGGAGCGCGTAGAAGGCCCGCGTGAGCAGATGCGTCATCCCATAGCCCAGAAGCCCCAGGGCCAGGAATCGCAGCACGTAAAGGGTGCGGGCCGTATCGTCCGGGGTGAAGCGCCCATGTTCAAAGAGCAGGGCGATCACGGGCCCGCCCAGCACGATCAGCCCCACGGCCGCGGGGAGGAGGACGAGCGCGGCCAGTCTCAAGCCCTGACGCAGGTCCTCCCCGAAGGCCCGGGGGTCGTGGGCGGAAGCGTGGCGGCTGAGCTGCGGCAGCAGCGCCGTCCCCAGGGCTACGGCGAACAGCCCTAAGGGCAGCTGAAACAGCCGGATGGCGTACTGCAACGAGGCGATGCTCCCGTCCCCCAGCCGGGAGGCGAGCTTGTTGTCCACCAAGAGATTGAGCTCCACCACGATCAACCCCGCGACCGTGGGGAGCATGAGCAGTACGAGCCGCCGGAGGCCCTCGTCCCCCAGATCGATGAGGGGACGATAGCGGAAGATCCCCCTCAAGAAGGGGACTTGGAACCCCAGTTGGAGGGCCCCGCCCAGGAGCACCCCCCAGGCGAGCCCCAGCACGGGGGGGTCGAACCGGGGCGCGAGCCACAGGGCCCCGACGATGAGCCCCACGTTGAAGAAGACGGGCGCAAGCGCCGGGGCCAGGAACCGCTCGTGGGCCAGCAATAGCCCCATGACCACGGCGGCCAGTCCGACCAGCCCCAGGAACGGAAACGTGATCCCCACCAAGCGCACCGTGAGCGCCTGCTTGGTTGCCGAAAAACCGTCGGCCAGGAAGGGGACGTAGTAGGGGGCCAAGAGGATGCCCAGAATGACGACAAGGGGGAGCACCCAGAGCGCGACGGTGAGCACGTTGGAGGCGAAGCGCTCCGCCCACGCCCGCCCCCGGTGGATCCGCTCCGTGAGCAGGGGGACGAAGGCCGTGCTGAGCGCCCCCTCGGCGAGCAGCATGCGGAGCATGTGCGGCAACAAGAAGGCGACCACGAAGGCGTCGTACTCCGCGCCCGCGCCGAAGCGATCCGCGATGACGACCTCCCGTACAAGACCCAGCACTCGGCTTAAGGCCGTCGCCGCGGCGATGACCAGGGCGCTTTGAAGGAGCCGTTGCCCTTGTCCTTGTCCCTGTCCTTGGAGCACGACGGGAGCTTAGCGCGGGAGGGGTCGGAAGACGAGGGCTACGGGGACTTCCGTGGTGCTCCCCAGCGACCTCCAGCGGGCGCGGACGCCGTCCCAGAACACCAGCGCGCTGGAGCTGCCCCCGTCGAAGGCCATCGCCTCCACGGCTCCCCGGTCCCTAAGAAAAACGGCCAACTCCGGGAGGCTCATCCCTACCGACCCGTTCCCGCGGGTGACCACGAGCAACCCAAGGGTCCCGTCCTCCCGAAGGGCGATTGCGCTGCGGGCCGCGGGGGTCTCGATCAGCTCCGGCGAGAAATCCTCCCACGGCTCCAGGGCGACCTCACCCTTGCGCAGCAGCCTCGGCCCGGCCTGGAGGGCATCCCGCAGCAGCAAGACGTCAGGGATGAGCGTGAAGTCCACGCGGGCGAAGTCCCCGGGGATCAGCCCGGAGACGCGGGCCTGCGCTGTGCCCCGAGCGACAAGAAGCGTCTCTTCTTGAAAGGAGCGCGCCCGGGCGAGGGCCTGCGTCCCCGTTCCCACCCAGACCACCCGGTCGTCCCGCAGCGCCAGCACCCGGGCGTCCTCCCAGTCCCCAAGCGGCCCGCGGTATTCGGGCGTAAACGCGATGAGCGCGTCCGGGAGGGCGGGGCGGTTTACCCCGTCCAGCGGGACGCCTCCCTCCGAGGTGCGCAGGAGTAGGGCGATCTCCGGGTTGAGAACGCGCAGGGTTCCCCCGAGCTCGATCCCCAAGGTGGCCCGCCTCCCGTAGGGCGTGCTCAAGGGCCTTAGGTCTTGGAGCAAAAACCCGATGGGAAGGTCCGTCCCCGGGTCGAAGTAGTTCGCGTTGATCCCGACGAGCGCCCCCGTCCCCCGGGTGACATCGAGGACCCTCGCGCGCGTCCCGATCCCCCCGGGCGCGATCGCCACCTGCGGCTGCAACTGCAGCTCCTTGGGATTGAAGGACAGAAGGTGAAGGATCACCCGCCCGCGGGGGCCTTGGAGTTCTAAGCGCTCGTATCGCCCGCCCCAGCCCGTGTCCTCCCGTGCCCGAAGGAACGCGTCAAACGAGGCATCTGGGTCCGGGAGCGCGGAAAGGGTGGAGGCCCACGTAAGCCCGATCGCTGTGAGCGCAAGGGCACACCCGATAAGGGCCGACCCGGGCCGAACGCCCATGGTGGGGCTATTCTTCCCCGGCTCCGGCCCCGTCGCCCTCGCCGGAGGGCTCGGAAGCCTCGGCGGGCTCGGCGGACTCCTCCTTCACCTCCACGACGATCTCCGCGACGATGTCCTTGTAGAGGCTGATCTTGACGGGGTGCTTCCCCAGGGTGTCGATGGGATGCTCCAGGTGGACGCGCCCCTTCTCCAGCTCAAAGTTGAAGTGCTCCTCGATGTGGGAGGCGATCTCCTCGGAGCGGACGGAGCTGTAGAGCTTGTCGTCGTGGGCTTTCCGCGTAAACGTAATAACGTAGCCGTCGAGCTTCTCCTTGAGCTCCCGGGCCCGCTGCTCGCGCGCTTTGAGCTCCTCCATGCGCTGCTCGCGGACCTTGCGGAAGCGCTCGATGTTGTGGGGGGTGGGTTCCACCGCCAAGCCCTTCGGGATCAGGTAGTTTCGGGCGTACCCGGGGGCCACGTCGACAATATCCCCGGGCTCGCCCAGCTTCTCCACCGTCTGCGTCAGCAAGACCTGCATCTCTCCTCCTTTGGGCTCTCAGTATTGAGACTTTACGAATTATGGAAGCGCCCTCTCCGGCGTAGGAGTTCATCCAGGCAGCGTAAGCGTAGCGGATGGGGGAAGGGGGCGCAAGGTCGGGCGTCCGCGCCCGTTCGTCGGCGTTGTGCGGGAATGTGGGGTGGGCCTATGCTAGAATCCCCACGGGAGGGAACGATGGGCACCCAAGTGCTTTCGGAGATCGGAAAACGGACGCTGATCATGGGGATTCTCAACGTCACCCCCGACTCGTTCTCCGACGGGGGGCGCTACACGACCGTGGAGGCCGCCGTCGCCCACGCCGAGCGGCTCGTGGCGGAGGGGGCCGACGTTCTGGACATCGGGGGCGAGTCCACCCGCCCGGGGGCCGACCCCGTGCCCCTGGACGAGGAGCTTCGCCGGGTGATCCCCGTCGTGAAGGCCGTCCGCCGGGCGCTCCCCGAGGTCTGCATCTCGGTGGACACCTACAAGGCCCGCGTGGCCCAAGAAGCCCTGGAAGCGGGGGCGGACGTGATCAACGACGTAAGCGCCCTGCGCTTCGATCCGGAGATGGCCTCGGTGGTGGCTCGAGCGGGGGCTCCCGTGGTGCTCATGCACATGAAGGGTACCCCGAAGACGATGCAGCAGAACCCGACGTATCAAGACGTCGTCCGCGAGATCTTGGAGTTCTTGGAGGAGCGGATCGCGTTTGCGGTCTCCGAGGGGATCGCCCAAGAGAGGATCATCGTGGACCCGGGGATCGGGTTCGGGAAGAGGCCGGAGCACAACACGCAGATTCTTCAAAGATTGGGGGAGCTTCGGGAGCTGGGGCGGCCCATCCTGCTGGGGACCTCGCGCAAGTCGTTCCTGGGGGCGCTCACGAAGCGCCCCGTGGAGGAGCGCCTGGAGGAGACGATCGCGAGCGTCGTGGTGGGGGTGCTCCACGGGGCGGACATCGTGCGGGTGCACGACGTCGCTCCCTTAAAGCACGCGCTGGCGGTTGCCGATGCGGTGCGCTATGGCAGCGGTGCTTAACGCCTCGGACGATTATCAGCGCTGCAGCCGCTTAAATCCATTGTCATCTTGACATATATGCCATAGAATCAGCAGGGTGAGCGGCATGCGCAAGACGATGGTCTATCTCGAAGAGGAGCAGTTTCGGGAGCTCAAGCAGAGGGCGCGTCGAGAGGGGCGGAGCATGGCGGCCCTCATCCGCGAGGCGGTACGCCGCTACCTGCAGCAGGACGGGGGACGAGCGAGTCCTGACTACTTCGCCTTTGTGGGCATCGCCGCAGGTCCCCGAGGGGAGGCGACCTCCGAGCGCGCGGAGGAGGTTTTGCGAGAGCTTCTCCGCCGCGGACGCGAACAGGGCGCGGAGCCATGATCTTGGTAGACACGGGTGCGATCTACGCCCTCACCGACCGAAACGACAAGAATCATGAACAGGCCAAGGAGTTCTACGCCTCCCGGGTCCGCCGCGAGACGCTGGGCCTTCCGCTTCCGGTGCTGACCGAGAGCTATCTCCTGCTGGAGGCTCGGCTGGGCCACTTCTTCGCCAACAAAGTTTGGGAGGCTGCAGTAAGCGGCGTCTTTGAGCTGCTGGTGCCCACAGAGGAAGACCTCGAGACTGCCTGGCGTATTGAACAGGAGTACCCCGAGGCCGAGCTTGGACTGGTAGATGCCGTCTGCTTTGCCCTCTGTGAGAGGTACAAGATCTCGAAGGTCTTCACCTACGACCGAGGGCACTTTGCGCTCTACCGTCCACGATTTACCTCCTATTTAGAGTTGCTTCCTTAGGGTTGCTCCTCCAGCCTTACCCCTTCCCCAGGGAGCCGAAGTGCCGCCTTGGTCTTGGCCTTTCAAAAGGGCTTTGCCAAGGATGGGGACCCTCGCTATGATGTGCATCGAGAACGAGGTGATCGCGATGAAGCTGGACCTTAAGCGGATGAAGGAGGCGCCCGGTCAGGTCTTTGACGTCGCCTGGGAGGAGCGCTGGGAGGCACTCCCCCACCGCGGGCGTAGCCTTCCTCTGCAGGAGACGGTGAGCGTCCGCGGTCGGGCGTACTACCAGGGTGGAATGGTTTATCTGGACGCCGAGCTGGACACGACGGTGGAGCTGGAGTGCAGCCGGTGCCTGCGGCCCCTGTCGGTCAAGATCCACCGCCGCGAGGCGCTGGCCTTCGAGGAGGAACCCCCGGTTCCCACCGAGAGCCTCGGCGTCCCCCTGGAGGATTTTCGCTACGAGCACGGCGCGGAGGAGCTGGAGCTGGCCCCCTATGTCGAGGGGCTGCTCTCGGCCTCCCTGGCCGTTAAGCCCCTCTGCCGCGAGGAGTGCCGGGGCCTCTGCCCCCGCTGCGGGCAGGACCTCAACGAGGGCCCCTGCGCCTGCGAGACCCAGGGAACCCCAACGCGCGAACTCGAACCCAAGGACCCCCGCTGGGCCAAGCTCAAGGAGTTGCTCCAAGAGAGCTGAACCATGCGGGTATTGGGCATCGACCCCGGGCTGGCGATCACGGGCTACGCCGTCCTCGAGGACGGGGACGAGGACGGAAGCGGAGACGGCTCCGTGGCGGTGCTGGAAGCCGGGGTGATCCGCACCCCCGCCGACGAGCCCCTCCCCCAACGACTCCGTACGATCTTTGAAGAGGTCGAAACGCTGATCGGGGAATATCGCCCGGACGCCCTCGCCGTCGAGGAAGTGTTCTTTAACCAGAACGTCACAACGGCCATGAGCGTCTCCCAGGCCCGCGGCGTGGTTCTGTTGGCGGGCTCCAGGATCGAGCGGATCGAGAGCTACACCCCTTTGGAGGTGAAGCGCCAGATCTGCGGCTACGGGCGCGCGAAAAAAACCCAGATGCAGGCCATGGTCCGCAGGCTCCTCAAGCTGAAGGAGCTGCCCAAGCCCGACGACGCTGCGGACGCGCTGGCCGTTGCGCTCTGCCACTTGCTGCGGGAGCGCTCGGGTCTGCGGGCGTACGCGCTCCCCCGAGCCCGCAGGCGGCGCTAGGTCTAGATTGCGATGGCTTCCAACGAAAAGCTGCCCCTCTTTGCCGAGCGAAAGGGAGATGCCTCCGGCAAGGGGCGCTTGTTGCTCATCGACGCGGGCTCCATCCTGCACCCGGCGTATCACGTGCTAAAGGACTTCTCGACGAGCCGCGGCTTTCCCACGGGGGCCGTCTTCGGGTTCACCCGAACCCTTCTGAAATTATTGCGGGAGTACCCGGCGGAGTACCTCGCGGTGGCGTTCGACGCGCCGGGGGAGACCCGCCGCCACAAGCGCTACGAGGAGTACAAGGCCCACCGCCCCAAGCTGGCCGACGACTTCGCCGTGCAGATCCCCTACGTCAAGGCCATCGTCGCGGCCCTGGGGATCCCCCGGTTCGAGGAGCCCGGGTACGAGGCCGACGACCTCATCGCTACCCTTGCCCAAAAGGCCCGCCGACAGGGCTTGGAGGTGTACATCGTCACCGGCGACAAAGACCTGATGCAGCTCGTAGGCGAAGGGGTCATCGTCCTTAAGCCGCGGAGGGACATGCGCGGGGACGTGGAGGTGCTGGACGCCGAAGGGGTTCAAAGATACTTGGGCGTGCCCCCGGAGCGCGTGCGCGATTATTTAGCGCTGGTGGGCGACCCCACGGACAACGTCCCCGGCGTCCCCGGGGTGGGGGAGAAGACGGCCCGCCGGCTCCTCGAGCAGTTCGGGAGCTTATCGAACGTGCTGGAGAACGCGGACAAGGTCGAGAACAAGCGCGCCCGCGAGGCCCTTCAGCAACACCGAGATCTGGCCGAGCTGAGCTATGAGCTGGTGGAGCTGGAGGAGGCCCCGCTCCCCGAGGACGCGCTCGAGCGCTGCCGCCCCCGCGACCCCGATTGGGACCGCGTCCGCGAGCTCTTTGAGGAGCTGGAGTTTCGGAGTCTCTTGAAGGAGCTGGGCTTGGAGCGGGAGGAGAAGCCCGCCGGGCCCTCAATAGCCGTGGAGGTCGTTCAAACCCCGGAGCAGCTGAAGGCCCTTCTCGAGCGCCTTCGCAGGGCGGAGGAGATCTCGCTCGATTTGGAAGCCTCGGGGGAGGACGAGCTCACCGCCGACATCGTGGGGATCGCGCTCGCCTTCGAGCCCGGCAGGGGCTTCTATATCCCCCTGAAGCACGACGAAAGTCCCCAGAGCCAGCTCGACTCGAAGGACGTACTGCAAAAGCTCAAGCCCCACTTCGAGAGCTTAAAGATCGTCGGCCAGAATCTGAAGTACGACTACAAGCTCCTCCGGCGCGCGGGGGTGGAGCTAAAGCGCATCGCGTTCGACTCGATGCTGGCGGGGTATCTCCTAGACCCGGAGGGCCGCAAAGACCTCAACGAGCTGGCGTTGCGATATCTGGGCCACGGGATCCGCAAATTTAAAGACCTGGGTGTGGAGTCCATGTGCGAGGTGCCCATCCAAGAGGCAGCCCGGTACGCCGTGGAGGACGCCGAGGTCGTCCTAAGACTCAAGGAAGCGATGCTCCCGCGCCTCCGGGAGGAGGGGCTCGAGAAGCTCCTCTACGAGGTGGAGCTGCCGCTGGTCCCCGTGCTGGCCCACATGGAGCTAAACGGCATTCTGCTGGACCCCCGGGTGCTCGAGGAGCAGGCCAAGGAACTTGAAGTGTATTTAGAGCAGCTCAAGCACGAATTGTTTCAGCTGGCGGGCGAGGAGTTCAACCCCAACTCCCCCAAGCAGGTGGCCCACATTCTGTTTGACGTCTTGAAGCTCCCCGTGCTCAAGCGCACCAAGACGGGTCCCTCCACGGACGCGACGGTCTTGGAGCAGCTCGCCGCTCAGGAGAAGCATCCCTTCCCCGAGAAGCTTCTCGCGTACAGGGAGCTGGAGAAGCTGCTCAACACCTACGTCCGCAAGCTCCCGGAGCACATCCACCCCGTAACGGGCCGGATTCACACCTCGTTCAACCAAAGTGTTACGGCCACCGGGCGCCTGAGCTCCTCCAACCCCAACCTGCAGAACATCCCCGTCCGGGGGATCGGGGCCCGCATTCGCAAGGCGTTCGTGGCCCCGCCCGGGAGGGTTTTGATCGGGGCCGACTACTCGCAGATCGAGCTTCGCGTGCTGGCCCACATCACGGGGGACCGTGGCCTTATGGAAGCGTTCCAACGGGACGAGGACATCCACGCCCGCACCGCGGCGGCGATCTTCAAAGTCCCGTTGGAGAGGGTCACCCCCGAACAACGGGACATCGCCAAGCGGATCAACTTCGGGATCGCCTACGGGATGAGCGCGTATGGGCTGGCGCAGTGGGCCAAGATCTCGCGCCACGAGGCCAACGAGTTCATCAAGAGCTACTTTGAGAGCTTCCCCGGCGTCAAAGCCTACATGGAGCGCATCGTCAAGGAAGCGGAAGATAAGGGGTACGTCGAGTCGATTCTGGGCCGTCGGAGGTACTTCACGGGGCGCTTGGACTCGCGGATGAAGCGGGAGGCGATCAACATGCCCATCCAGGCGTCCGCGGCGGATCTGATGAAGCTGGCGATGATCCGCGTGTATGAGCGCATCGAGCGGGGGGAGCTGCCCGCGCAGATGCTCCTCCAGATCCACGACGAGCTGATCTTCGAGGTCGACGAAACCGATGCCGAGAAGTGCGTGCCCGTCATTCGGGAGACGATGGAGGCCGTGATGGAGCTTCGGGTGCCCTTGAAGGTGGACGTCAAGGTGGGGCAGAACTGGGGGGAGATCGGGTAGCGGCTGCGCGCAACGATCGCTCCTTGCCAAGACCCTTTCGGGCGCTGTTGCAGACCCACCCGAATTGGGATTCGGGGGCATCAACGACAGGACCAAGGAGGGGAAGATCCGCATGCACTCGGCACAGGAAACAAAAGCCCTTCAGGTCATCACCACGGTCGACACCCCTGAGAAAGCCCACGAGATCGCAAGGACGCTCGTGGAGAAGCGCTTGGCGGCCTGCGCTCAAGTCCTCGGGCCCATCCGCAGCTACTACTGGTGGCAAGGCAAGCTCGAGGAGGCCGAGGAATGGCTCCTGCAGCTCAAGACCCGCACGGACCTCTACGCCCGGCTGGAGCAGGCCCTGCGGGCGATGCACCCCTACACCGTGCCCGAGATCTTGGCGTTCCCCGTCGTCGCGGGGAACCCGGCGTACCTGGAGTGGCTGGCCCAAGAGACCCGATCGCCCCAAGGCTGACGTGGGCGGGGCCCCGAAGATTTGCTACAGTAAGGCCGAAGGAGGAGGAAGGGCCGATGTCGGAATTCCAAGGCGTGGACTACTACGGGCTGGACGAGTTACTCACCGAGGAGCAGAAGCAGATCCGCAAGACGGTGCGGGCCTGGGTAAACGAGAGGGTCATGCCCATCATCGCCGACTGCTTCGAGCGGGGACGCTTCCCCGACGAGCTCGTCCCCGAGATGGCCGAGCTGGGCTTCTTCGGCGCCAATCTCAAGGGCTACGGCTGCGCCGGGGTGGACAACATCGCCTACGGGCTCATGATGCAGGAGCTGGAGCGGGGCGACTCGGGGCTGCGCTCGATGGCCTCCGTTCAGGGGTCGCTAGTGATGTACCCCATCTACACCTTCGGATCGGAAGAGCAGAAGCAGAAGTATCTCCCGGCCCTGGCGCGGGGGGAGCTGGTGGGGTGCTTCGGGCTCACGGAGCCGGAGCACGGCTCCGACCCCGGTGGGATGGAGACCACCGCCGTCGACGCCGGGGATCACTACGTCCTAAACGGGACGAAGACGTGGATCACCAACGCCGACGTCGCGGACGTCGCCGTGGTGTGGGCCAAGCTCGACGGCGTCGTCCACGGGTTCATCGTGGAGAAGGGGACGCCGGGCTTCTCCGCCGCCCCCATCGAGGGGAAGTTCTCCATGCGCGCCTCCCACACGGGGGAACTCTACCTCAACGACTGCAAAATCCCCAAGGAAAACAGGCTCCCGGAGGCTGTCGGCCTAAGGGCGCCCTTGATGTGCCTCAACCAAGCCCGCTACGGGATCGCCTGGGGCGTGGTCGGGGCCGCGATGGCCTGCTACGAGGAGGCCCTTCAGTACTGCCGCGAACGGAGGCAGTTCGGGAAGCCCATCGCCTCCTTCCAGCTCGTCCAGGAGAAGCTCGTCGACATGCTGACGGAGATCACCAAGGCCCAGCTCTTGTGTTTCCGCCTGGGGCAGCTCAAGGATCAGGGGAAGGTCAGGCACACGCAGATCTCGCTGGCGAAGCGAAACAACTGCCGCATCGCCCTGGAGGTGGCCCGCAAGGCCCGGGATCTTTTAGGGGGGAACGGGATCACCCTCGACTACCAAGCGATCCGCCACATGACGAATTTAGAGACCGTCTACACCTACGAGGGGACGGACCACATCCACACCCTCATCGTGGGCCACGACATCACGGGGATCGAAGCCTATCGCTAGTGGGCATCTAGACGGACATCAAAAACAGGAACCCCGGTCCCGCAGGGGACCGGGGTTCTTCGTCTGTGCCGTTAGGAAGATTCGACGGATTCGCTTCGGTTACCGGGGCCGGACGTTGGCCGCGCGGAGACCCTTGGCGTCCTCCTCGACGTCGAACTCGACGGGCTGACCCTCGCGGAGGGTCTTGTAGCCCTCGCCCTGGATGGCGGAGAAGTGGACGAACACGTCGGGGCCGCCGTCATCCTGCTGGATGAACCCGAAGCCCTTGGCGTCGTTGAACCACTTGACGGTGCCGGTCGCCATTGAATCTCCCCTCCCTTTCTGCTTCGGATTTGACTGCCTGCTCCCGACTGCCTTCGACCTGCTCGGTGGGACTTGGGACCGGGATGGGAGATCCCGCCACCTGCACCTGCACGTCTACAGCTTGGGTCCGACAGCCACAGCTTTGCTCTGCGATCCCTCGCCTTCGGGGAAACCTCGAGGAAGGCTTCGACGTCCGGCGGG
>JALUUA010000062.1 GCA_027021605.1 Candidatus Bipolaricaulota bacterium
GCCAACGCGTAGCCCATCTTCCCCGAGGAACGGTTGGTGATCACCCGCATCGGGTCGATGCGCTCGCGCGTGGGCCCGGCGGTCACGAGCACCTTTAGCCCCTGCAGCAGCGAGCGCTCCGCCAAGAGCCGCTCGATCGTTTGGAGGATCGTCTCTTCCGACGGAAAGCGCCCAACCCCCTCCCGCCCGCTCGCCAGCCGACCCCGCTCGGGCTCCAGGAAGCGATACCCCTGCTCCTCCAAAGAGCGCTTGTTCCGCTGAAAGATGGGGTTCTCGTACATCTGGGACTCCATCGCGGGCACGAAGAGCACGGGCGCGCGGGTGGCCGCGATCAGGGTGGTGAGGTAGTCGTCCGCGATCCCGGAGGCGACCTTGCCCACGATGTCGTAGGTGGCGGGCATCACCACGACGAGGTCGGCTTCATGGGCGAGCTCCACGTGGGCCAGGGGCTCGTCCCGAAAGAGGTCACAAAGAACGGGCTCGTGGGTGAGGGCCTCAAACGTGAGGGGAGCTACGAACTCGGGCGCCGCGCGGGTCATCACGACCCGCACACGGGCCCCGCGCTGCACCAGTTGGCTTACGACCCCGGCGGCCTTATAGGCAGCGATCCCGCCGCAGATCCCCGCGACGATCGTCCGACCCGACAGCGACAGCGATGGCGATGGGGAGCTCATCTCAGTCCAAGGGGATCGTACGGCGAATTCCCGCGGGGGTCAAATCGGGGCGGGGCCTACGGAACTTCCACGAGACGAAGCGGGGGAAGCGGGGAAGGCTTGGCGAAGCTCAGCTTAGCTTAGCTTAGCTCAGCTCAGATCGACTTAGAACCGGAGCTGCAATCCCAGGGCTGGCTCGAGCAGGCCCTCGGGGGTGAGCAGCGTGGAGAGGGAGATCAGGCCGGCAAGGGTGGCTTCCAGCTTGAATTCCGAAGACCCCCCGGCCCAGGTCGCCTGTCCCATAAGGCTCAGGTCGCCGAGCTGGGCGGTGATGACCAGGATCTCCTTCTGCACCCCTTCGCCCTTCGCGAAGACGGTGGTGCTCGTGATCGTGTTGGGGCCGAGCTGGAACTGCACCTCCAGCTGGCCGCGCTTGAGGGTCAGGTCGGCCGGGTCGAGTTCGACTTCGCTGCGGATCGCCTCGCTGCGGATCTTCACCGTGATCTCGCGGACCTCCAAGGAGGCGCTGGAGTCCGGGTTCCCCTCGCCTCCGAGGGGCAGCAGGCCCGCCCCCTGCACCTGGGCCGTCACCCCCGCGGAGAGCCCGCTCCCCTCCAAGTTGAAGACGAGGGTGATCTCCTCCTCCAGGGGCGGCAGGGGCATCTCGGTGTCCAGGAGGCTGTACACCAGATATTCCATGAACCCGGCCAGGAAGTCGAGCTTGGTCGCCAGCGAGGCGATGCCCCCCAGCTGCAGGATGACCTCCTCACCGCGGGAGGGATCCGTGAGCAGGCGCAACAGCCCCGTCCCCTCCTCTTCCCCGAGGAGGAGGGTGAGCACGGTGGCCTTCCAGTCGAGGTGGCTCGCCAAGCGCTCGATGCCCTCGCGCAGCTTGAGGGCAACGTTCCCCTCCTCCGATGGAGGCGGACTCAGCTCCGAAAGGCGATTCTTCTCGAAGCTGAGGAAGTACATCGGCGTCAGGGAGAAGGCCACGACCTCCGGCGGCGGGGAGAGCCACGGGGCGATCGCTCCCCCGTCCTCCCCCGGACCCGGCCCCGGCGCATCCGGGAGGGGCAACAGGAGGGAATGGGAAGCGGCCCACGCCGGCACGAAGCCCGCCCCGAGCGCCGCAACCGTCATCACAGCGAGGATCACCAGCGCCCGGGAAAAAAGCAGCAAGCCCTGCTTGCCCGCGCTTACTCCTGCACCGGCCCGTACCCGCGTCCGCCCGTGAGGGGGTCGCCTCATCGTGATCGTGCAGCCTCCTTCCGACTTCCGAAGCGGCCTCAGTGTATCATGGATTCTAGGAGAGTGTCAAGGGGTCGGGATCACCTTCGCCGCTCCCCTTTCCCGGAGATTGAATTCCCCCCGACACCCTCGTACACTCATGCCGAGGCCATGATACGGAGGATTCGACGGGTTCCGATACGGGGGTGGCCGAAAGGGAGCCTCAAGTACAAGTTCGTCGTCACGCTCACCCTCTTTACCGTGCTCCTGTCCGTCTCGTTCGGGTTCATCTCCGTCCAGCGGCTCCGCAGCGAGCTGGAAGACCAGGTGCTCCAGCGCGGGTACTCCATCGCCCGGGACCTGGTGGACACCGTGGCGCGGCCGGAGAACCAGAGCCCGGCCCAGTTGCAGTACGCCCTGGGGGTCTACATCGAGATCGTCAAGAAGTCCGGGGAGTTCCTCTACGTCCAGGCCGTGAAGAACGGGCAGTCGGCCACCTACCCCAGCGAGGCTTGGGAGCGCTTCGACCTGGCGCTCCTGGAGGTGCGGCAGACCGAGCGCTTGACGAAGCGCGTCCTGGCCGAGGAAGGGATCCCCTATCTGGACCTGATTATCGCCGTCCCCCTGGGGGGGACGGGCCCCCCGTGGACACCGGGCCAGCCCGTTCCCCTCGAAAAACCGGCCCCGGCGTACGTGCGGATCGGCCTCTCCCTCGAGTACGTAGAGGGGGTGATCCGGCGGGAGTTCCTCCGCACCGCGGGGTTGAGCGCCCTCTACATCCTCATCGGGCTCGTCCTGGCGTTTTGGCTCTACAAGAGCATCCTGGGGCCGGTGGAGGTGCTCATCGACTCCGTCAAGCGCTTCCGCCAAGACCGCCACGCCCGCGCCCGGGTGAGCTCCGGGGACGAGCTCCAAACGCTCGCCGAGGAGTTCAACCGCATGGCGGACACCATCCAGGAGCGGGACGAGCGCCTGGAGCGGATCAACGAGCAGCTCCGCCGGGCCAACCGCGTAAAGAGCGAGTTTCTGGCCGTGATGGGACACGAGCTCAAGACCCCGCTCCACGCCATCCGGGGGTACGCCCAGCTGCTTTTGGAGGGCATCGACGGGCCGCTCACCCCCGAGCAGCGCGAGGATCTGGAGAACATCCTACGATCCAGCGAGCACCTGCGGGCCCTCATCGACAACGTGTTGCAGTTTAGCAAGCTCGAGGCGGGCGAGGAGGAGCTTCACCCCACGGTGATCGCCCTCGAGGAGCTCCTCGAGGACGCCTTCCACAACGTCGAGGTCCTCGCAAGGGAGAAGGGCATTGAGGTCCGGTGGGAGGCCAACGGGCTTTACGTCTGGGCGGACGAGACGAAGCTCAAGCAGGTGCTGATCAACCTCCTGAGCAACGCGCTCAAGTGCACCTCCGAGGGCTCGGTGGAGGTGACCGCGGAGAGGCGGGGGGAGGAGATCCGGTTTGCCGTACGGGACACGGGCGTGGGCATCCCCCCGGAGCACCGGGAGCGGATCTTCGAGCCCTTCACCCAGCTCGACTCCTCCAACACGCGGGCCTGGGGCGGAATGGGCCTGGGG
>JALUUA010000063.1 GCA_027021605.1 Candidatus Bipolaricaulota bacterium
GGGTTGCCCTGATTATAGCCGCCGACCCCCGGCTTTTGACACGGCCCGCGAATCCCCCGCGCGCAGCAGCCGATCGACCCTCCCTTGGAGGTCCTGGCGGAACTCCTCGGCCAGCGCCCGCCAGTCCTCCTCCGTGAAGCGCCCGTAGTCCGCGGGGGGCAGCTCGACGGGGTCGAAGACGAAGTAGCGCAGCTTCACCGGCAGCGACCACACCAAAAGCGACGGGAACGGCAGAAGCAGGGGCACAAACGGCGAGATCCCGAAGAAGGGAAAGCCCAAGAGCCGGGCGAGCATAGGGACGTTCACCGAGAAGGGGTGTAAGCCCTCCCCGCCCAGGCAGACGGCGGGGACCAGGCGGGCTTTATACTTTGCCGCCAGCTTGAGGAAGCTCGTGTGGAAGCGCTGGAGCCGGTAGCGGCGGTGCCAGCCCTTGGCCATCCCCGCCGCGCCCTCGGGGGCGTAGAGCATCAGGCTGCGGTGGCGGTAGAGCCGCTCCAGGTTGAGAAAGGTGGCCTCCACGCCCCCCACGGTCTCCAGCCAGCATCGGGGGAGGATGAAGTTAAAGATCGGGTTGCGGGTGAAGACCTTCTCCCCGGGGCCGCGCAGCCAAACCCGTCCGCCCCAGCGCAGCATCAGCTCCCCGCCCAGAACGAGAAAATCCCACGGGAAGGCCATCCCCGCGTGGTTCATGTACACGAGGGTGGGGCCCTCCTGCGGGATTCTGTGGAGGCCGTGGAACTCGGCGCGGAAGTAGCGCCGGGCCAGCGGTCGCAGGAGATCGCGGGCAAAGAGATAGGGATACCGCTCGTTGAGGATGAGCGACTCGACGCAGCGCGGACCGCAGTGGGGGCACCCCTCGGGGTCCGCCTCCGCCTCCGATCCGAGGGCAGCCGCTACGGGCAAGGGGACCCGCCTCGGGCGGGGGGAGAGCCGCTCCCGCGCCCAGCGGAGCCCCAGCGCGGCGTAGAACCCGAACGGCAGGGCGAAGAGCGCCCGCTCCCAGGGCCGCCAGGAGGCGCGCCCCCGGGCCGCGGGGAGATCCCGATGATGGCGGTCCCAGTGGGCGTTCAGCGCCGCAAGCCACGCGGGCGGCCAGTAGACCCAGGCTGCGCGCCCCCACCCTTCCTCTTGTGCTTGTGCTCGTGCTCGTTCTTGGGCTTGCCCTTGGGAAAGCCCTTGGGGTTCGCGGTCCATGGGAATCGTTATACCCGATTTGACCCCGGAGGCCAACGGGGGGTATCCTTGCCTCTTGCGAGCATCACAAAAAGGGAGGGAAGCCGATGTTCACCGAGAGATTCGCCGGGACGGGGAGATGGGCGTGGGGTCTCGCCGTGGGGCTGGGTCTTTGGGTGGGGATGGCCCTCCTTCTCGGGTCGGGGGGGCCGCCGGTCTGGGGCCAGGGCTCCGGCCCCCTGGCGCAGTACGCGCAGAACGTGCGCCAGTGGCACATCGTGGCCCGGTACTACTCCACGGCGGGCACCACCCGCGTCCAGGTCAACCTCGTCCAGACCGTGACGGGGACGGCCGTCAAGGGGGGCTCCTCCGGGGGGTTCTGGCTCATCGAGCAGCACCACATCAACCCGGAGTTCTTCTACGACCCCGAGGAGCCGCCGGACGTGCCGCGCGGGACCCCCATCACGTTCCACTACTTCCTCGATCGCCTGGACGTGAACGCCCTCATCGGGGGGACCGGGGTTCCGATGAAGGTGCTGCGCCGGACGTCCACCTACGCGCTGTTGCAGGAGCAGCGCCGCCGCCAGGTGCGGGAGATCCCCATCGCCACCGACGTTCAGGTGGGCGAGTCCGTGGTGGTGGTCGCCCTGGTGGACCCGGAGCTTACGAGCCCGGGGCGGTTCGAGGAGCGGACGGCGCGCGTCACCGGCGTTCAGGAGCGCTTCTTCACGGTGGACGTCGATCTGGACGCGATCGTCGGCAACAGCGCCGTGCACGGGGCCCCCGCCTTCGTCCGCCGCGGGGGACAGTGGCAGCTGGCGGGGATCTTCGTGAGCCACGGGCTGAGCCCCCGCGCGGGCGAGAGCGCGATCGCGCGGCTCCCCGCGCTGGACGAGCTCATCCCCAAGGAGGTCGCAAAGCCCGATCAGGACAACGACGGCGTCCCGGACGACGAGGACCGCTGCCCCACCATCCCCGGCGACCCCGACAACCACGGCTGCCCCGACTTTTGACGGCTAAACCCCACCGGGCGGGCTTGGGTGGGCCGGGCAGGGGCGACCTAGCCGCAGCCGTAGTCGTAGCGCCGTTGGAACTCCCGCATAAACTCCGCCAGCGCGCGGACGGCCTCGAGGGGCACCGCGTTGTAGAGCGAGGCGCGCAGGCCCCCGACGGAGCGGTGCCCCCGGAGGCCGATGAGCCCCTCCCGCTCGGCTTCGCTCAGAAAGCGCTCCTCCAGCTCCTCGGAGGGGAGGCGGAAGGTGACGTTCATCCGCGAGCGGCTCTCGGGTCGGGCAGAGCCCCGGTAAAACCCCCGGGAACGATCGATGACGTCGTAGAGCAGCCGGGCTTTCCGCTCGTTGCGCTCCGCCAGGGCCGGGAGCCCCCCCTCCCGGAGATAGTGCTCCACCACGAGCTTTAGCGCGTAGATCGCGAAGACGGGCGGGGTGTTGAGGAGCGAGTTCTTCGCCCCTATCGCCTCGTAGCTCAAGAGGCTGGGCAGGGGCTTAGCTCGAGCTCGGGAGCGCTCCAGCGCCTCGGGGCTCGCGATCACGACGGTTACCCCCGCCGGGCCCAAGTTCTTCTGCGCCCCGGCGTAGATCAGCCCGAAGCGCTCGACCTCCAGGGGCCGGGAGGCGATGTCCGAGGAGGCGTCGCAGACGAGCAGCGCGCCCTCCGGGACCTCCGGAATATAGTGAAATTGCGTCCCCGCGATCGTGTTGTTGCTCGTGTAGTGCAGGTACGACGCCTCGGGGCTCACGGAGAGCTCGTCGGGCCGGGGGACGCGGTCGAAGTTCGTGGCCTCGCTCGACCAGATCGCCCGAACGGCGTAGTCGGATCCCAGAAGAGCGAGGGCTTTTTGAGCCTCTTGGAGGGCCTTCTGGCTCCAGCGGCCCGTGATCGCGTATTCCCCGGGGCGGCCGGGTTCCAATAGATTGAGGGCCACCAGCGCGAACTGGAGGGTGGCCCCGCCCCCCATGAAGAGCACGGCGTAGTCCGGGGGGATTCCCAGGAGCTGCCGCAGGGCCTCGATGGCTCCCTCGTGCACCCGGCGGTACTCGGGGCTGCGGTGGCTCGTCTCCAAAATCGAGATCCCCGTTCCCTCAAAGTCCCGAAGCCCCTCGCAGATCCGCTCCAGGACGGGCCGGGGCAGGGCCGCCGGGCCGGGGTTGAAGTTCCCGATCGTCGCGGTCATCGGGGTTTGTGCCTCCTCCTCTGCCTTTGTCTTTGACTTTCGTCTTTGTCTTCGTCTTCGTCTCGCCTTCGCCTT
>JALUUA010000064.1 GCA_027021605.1 Candidatus Bipolaricaulota bacterium
GGCGGCGGGAAGGGGCGTGGGAGCGGGTCTGGCAGCGGTTCGCCGAGGCCCCGGCCGCTTACCCCCAGATCCCGGAGCTCCTGCGGCGGGCCAAGCCCGACGAATCTGAAGTGAAGGAGCCCCTGTTCTTCCACAAGGAGAGCTGGCCCCAGATCAACGAGCGGGCCGAGGAGGAGCTGCGTGAGGAGCTTCTAAAGCTAGAAGGGCTCCCGCCGGAGGAGGCGGCTGCTAAGCTGGGGGAGCTTGAGAAGAAGCACGGGGAGCGCCGCGCGTGGGTCTGGGCCCGGCTCGGCCAAGCCCCCCTGGCCCAGGCCCTGGAACCCCTGGCCCTCTTGGCGCAGACCGTGCGCCAGCCCTTAAGCGTGGTCGGCGAAACGGCGGAAGCGATGGCGAAGGCGTACATAGCCGAGGGCTGGCGGGCCGACGCTGCGGCGCTCGAAGCGTTGGCCCGGGTCCGGAAGCCCCAGGACGTCAAGGCCGTGAAGGCCGCCCTCCGGGCCGTCTACAGGCCGTGGCTGGAGGAGGCCGCCGAGCGCTTCCAGGAACGGGTCCAAGAGCTCCCATCCCGCAGGCCGAGGGAGGGGGCGTCCGTGGGGGACGTCGAGCCGGGGACGTGTATCGTGTTTGCGGACGGCCTGCGGGTGGACCTGGGCAAGCGCCTGCGCCAGCAGCTGGAGGCTGAGGGATTCCCGGTGGAAGAGGACTGGCGCTGGGTGCCGCTGCCCCCGGTGACGCCGACGGCCAAGCCCGCGGCCTCGCCGGTGGCCGATCTGCTCACGGGCGAGGGCTCAGAAGGCGAGGAGTTCCGCCCACGGATTCGAGAGACGGGCAAACCCCTTACATCCGAGAAGTTCCGCAAGCTTCTCACCGAGCGCGGCTTTCAGGTGCTCGGCCCCGAGGAGACGGGCGATCCGGAGGTCCGGGCCTGGACGGAGTACGGCTCGATCGACCGACGAGGCCACGACGAGGGCTGGAAGCTCGCCCGCCGGATCGACGAGGAGCTCAACGGCTTGGCGGAGCGCATCCGGGCGCTGCTCGAGGCGGGCTGGCGGGAGGTCCGCGTGCTCACCGATCACGGCTGGTTGCTCTTGCCGGGGGGCCTCCCCAAGGCCGAGATGCCCCGTTATCTGGTGGAGACCCGATGGACGCGCTGCGCGGCGCTCAAGCCGGGGGTGCAGGCAGAGCTCCTCACGGTCCCGTGGCACTGGGATCCCGGGGTGACCGTGGCCGTCGCGCCGGGGATCGGGAGCTTCCGTGCGAACGCGGAGTACTCCCACGGCGGCCTGAGCCTCCAGGAGTGCGTTGTCCTCGACCTTGTCGTCCGGCCCGCTCCTCCAACGGGAGGCGCGGCAAGTGGAGCCATCATGGGGGTTCGCTGGCTGGGGCTGCGCTGCCGGGTGCGGGTGACGGGCGCGGGGATCGGGCCCGATTGGAAACTGGACCTCCGCACGAGGGCGGCCGACCCCCAAAGCTCCCTCGTCAAGGACAAGAAGCCCAAGCCCGTCAACCCCCAGGGGGAGACCTCACTGGTGGTGGAAGACCCCGATTGGGAGGGGACGGCGGCGATCCTGGTGCTGTTGGCCCCCGACGGGCGGGTGGCGGCCAAGCAGAACACAACCGTAGGCGGTGAGGCATGACGCTCGAACTCGATCCCCTTGATGAGCTGGCGGCCAAAGCCTTCGAGGGCTACATCGTCCGCAAGGATTTGGTGCGGAAGTTCAAAGCCCAGTACCCTGTGCCCACCTACGTGGTGGAGTTCCTGCTCGGGCGCTACTGCGCCAGCGTGGACGAGGAGGAGATCCAAGAGGGCCTGCAGATCGTCGAGCGCCAGCTGGCCCACCGCACCGTCCGGGCCGGAGAAGAAGAGCTCTTCAAGGCCCGAGCCCGCGAGCACGGCTCCGTCAAGATCATCGACCTCGTCCAAGCCCGGCTGGACGCCAAGACGGACTCCTATCTGGTCACGCTCCCCAGCCTGAAGCTCACCGACGTGCGCATCGACCCCCAACTCGTCCGGGAGAACGAGCGGATGCTCACCGGCGGGTTCTACGCCGAGGTGGAGCTGGAGTACGACGCGGCCATCGCGCAGGAGAAGCACGGTCGGCCCTTCGGGGTGGCGAGCCTGCGCGAGATCCAGCTCTCCAAGCGCGAGGTGCTTGAACCCCTCTACCGCGGACGGGAGCTCTTCACCGCCGAGGAGTGGAAGAAGTTCCTGATTCGCAGCGTGGGCTTGGAACCGGAGGCCCTCTCTTCCCGGGCGCAGGACGTCGTGCTGTTGCGGATGGTCCCCTTCGTGGAGCGCAACTACAACCTGGTAGAGCTGGGCCCCCGCGGCACGGGCAAGAGCCACCTCTACCAGCAGGTCTCGCCCTACGCCCACCTCATCTCCGGGGGCAAGACGACCGTGGCCCGGATGTTCGTGAACATGGCCACCGGCCAGCGGGGGCTGGTGTGCCAGTACGACGTCGTCTGCTTCGACGAGATCTCCGGGGTCTCCTTCGACCAGAAGGACGGGGTCAACATCCTGAAGGGCTACATGGAGTCCGGCGAGTTCAGCCGGGGGAAGGAGAGCATCCGGGCGGACGGCTCGCTGGTCTTTGTGGGCAACTTCGACGTGGACGTGGAGCATCAGCAGCGCATCGGCCATCTCTTGGGGCCGCTGCCCCCCGAAATGCGCAACGACACCGCGTTCATGGACCGCATCCACGCCTACCTGCCGGGCTGGGACGTGCCCAAGATCTCGCCGCTGGCGCACCTTACGGACCACTTCGGGCTAGTGAGCGACTTCCTCTCCGAGTGCTGGCACCGACTGCGGGCGCAGAGCCGAGTTTCGGCGCTGCAAAATCGGGTATTTTGGGGCGGGGCACTCAGCGGCCGCGACATCACGGCCGTGCAGAAGACCATAAGCGGGCTCCTCAAGCTCCTCTATCCTAACCCCGATGCGCCCGTCCCCGACGAGGACCTCGAGTGGGCCGTCCGGCTGGCGTTGGAGTGCCGCCGACGCGTCAAGGAGCAACAAAAACGGATCAACGCTGCGGAGTTCCGCAACACCCACTTCAGCTACGTCCTGGGCGTGGAAGGCGTGGAGAAGTTCGTGGCCACGCCGGAGCTGCAGAGCGGGGATCAGATCGGGACGGATCCGCTCCCGCCGGGCCAGATCTGGACAATCAGCCCGGGGAGCCCGGAGGAGCAGCCCGGGCTCTTTCGCATCGACGTGACCGTGGGGCCCGGCTCCGGGGTGAAGATCCTCAACACCCCGATCCCGCCGCCCTTCCGCGAGAGCGTCCGGTACGCCGAGCAGAACCTCTACGCCCGGGCCAAGGAGCTGGTGGGCGACCGCGACCCCCGCTCTCACGAGTTCTCGGTGCAGCTGCGGGCGTTCGACGCGGCCAAGTCGGGAAGTGCCACCGGGGTGGCCGTGCTCCTGGCGCTGTGCAGCGCTCTCCTTCAGAAGAGCATCCGCGGTGGGCTGATCGTGGTGGGGCAGCTCAACCTAGGGGGCTCGATCGACCCCATCTACAACGCCGTCACGGTCGCCGAGCTGGCGCTCGAGAAGGGGGCCACCACCCTGCTGGTGCCCATCTCCGCCCGCCGGGCGCTCATGGAGCTGTCCGACGAGGTGGCGGCCAAGCTCAACATCCAGTTCTACACCGACGCCCGGGACGCCCTGCTCAAGGCGCTGGTGGAGTAGGTTGTCGTTGACAAGCCCCCTTCGTTGCTTGCTGACGCTATGAGATTGACTTGACACTCAACACAAGGGTACACTGGGCGTGGTGGGTTTCGATGGCTCAAAAAAGGAGGGGTGGGCTATGGAGTTTGGGAAGAAGATTCGAGAGCTTCGGAAGAAAAAGGGGCTTTCCCAGCGCGAACTGGCGCAGCTTGTGGGCATCGATTTTACGTACTTGAGCAAAATCGAGACGGGGGATCTGCCGCCGCCGAGCGACGAGGTGATCGCCAAGCTGGCTCAGTACTTGGGCGCCGACGAGGAGGAGCTGTTCCTGTTGGCGAAGAAGATCCCGCCGCAGTATCGCAGGGAAATTCTCGAGGACAAGGCCGTCCCCGACATCCTCCGCTTGGTGACGACCTATCCCGAGTTCCGGGAGGAGCTGGAAGCGTTCGTAAGGGAGTGGAAGGCCAGGCGACAAGGGCAGCGCTCTGGATTGCAGAAGGGATGAAGTACTGGTCTGCTGAAGAGATCGAGGACCTCACCCGAAGGCGGCTGAGAGAGTACGAAGAGCACACGGGGCGGGCGATCCCCTGGCCCTGGGTGCCCATTGAGCAGATCATCGAGAACGAGCCGTTTGATCTCATGATCAAGTGGGAGCATATCGAGGAGCGCCCCGGAGAGCGCATCCTGGGCGCTTTGCGCCCGCACGAGCGCCAGATCATCCTCAACGAAGTCCATCTTAAGCTCTTTGAGGAGAAGCCCAGCCTGGAGCGCTTCACGCTGGGCCACGAGCTCGGCCATTGGGACCTCTTCGTGGACGAGGCGGCTATGCAGAGTCCCCGGCTGCCGGGCATGGACCTTGGGAAGCCACCTTGCTCCTTTCGGAATGCCGATGAGGGACTCGTGCAGGTGCTGTTTTCCCTGACGGATACCAAAGCGGAGGCGTACGAGCTGCTCCACGAACTCCAATCGGGCACTCGTCGTGACAGCCCCTACGAGAAGAGGGCGGTGAACCGCTACAGCGGCTCGCTTCTTATGCCTAGAGATTCCGTCCAACGTGAGATCGACGGGTTGGATCTCACCTCTTGGGCTACGCTTTATGAGCTTGCGGAGCGCTTCGGCGTGACCCCCACGGCGCTGCGCGTCCGTCTTGAGGAGCTGGGGTACATCTTCGTCAAGGACGGGAAGATCTACCGCTCTCGGGAGGAATATAGCGGCCAGAGGGCGCTTCCTCTCTGAGACCTCACCCTCCCTTGACAAAGCCGGAGGAGGCCGCTAAGATGTTGAGTTGATGTGCAACTCAACTACGAAGGAGGACGAACATGGCAACACTTAACGGACATTTTCAGAAGTTTCACACGAACATCAGCCTGGATGACTCCCGGGTAGAGAGGATTCGAGCGGCCCATACCAAGCTCCGGGAGCTTGTCCAGAACGACCGCCCCCTCAGCAATGTGCTCTACGAGGTCTTCTTACAGGGGTCTTTCAGGAATAATACAGCCATTCGCCCCCTCAAGGGTGGGTTCGACGTCGACGTCGTGTTGGCCATTGATGCCACAGACCCAAGTAGTGGCTGGTGGCGAGGCAAGCGCGATCCTGAGGAAGTCCTAAACTGGGTGGCCAGAAGGCTGAGGGATCAACCCCACTATCAAAGCCACGGAGTCACTGTAGCACGGAGAAGGCGCTGCGTTCGGTTGATTTATGCTGGAGACTTCCACCTCGACGTTATTCCCGCTCACAGCGACGGAAATCTGGAGAACCCCCTTGAGGTTCCTGATCGGGAGGCCAGCAGGTGGATCCAGAGCCATCCCAAGGGCTACACGGAGTGGTGTGAGAAGGTCAACAAGAGGACGAATGGCAAGTTCACGCGGGTCACGAAGATGCTCAAGTGGTGGTGTCGTCAGAAGTTCGACTCTAATCGGGCACCTCGATCGATTGTCCTTCAGACGCTCATCGGCACGCACATGCCCAATAATCCCTCTTCGGATGCGGAAGCACTTACCTATACCCTAGTCCATCTGAATAAGTGGCTACAAAGTCAATGGCTTGACTCTCTGGGTGCTCCAGCTGTTTACAACCCCTCTCTGCGCGGTGAAAACCTGGCCCGTGGCTGGGATCTGGAGGATTATCAACTCTTCAAGAGGCGAGTACTGAGTGCAACGAAGAAGGCCTGCGAGGCTTTCCTGGAGGAGGACACGGAGAAGAGTGTCCGCTTGTGGCGCGAGCTCTTCGGGGAGAAGTTCCCTGTCAGCGTATGAGCGAGCGAACTTTCAAAATCCTGGCCGTCGACGGCGGCGGGATTCGGGGGATCTACCCTGCCAAGTACTTGGCCGAGCTCGAGAAAGAAGTTGAAGAGCCTCTCTGTCGTTACTTCGATCTGATCGCGGGCACGTCCACCGGAGGGATCATCGCGATCGCCCTCGGCTTGGAGATCCCGGCGGCCCGCATCTTGGAGCTGTACAAGTCCAAGGGGGCGGAGATCTTCAGCCAACTCTTCTGCCTGGGGATGCTCCTTAGGCCGAAGTATCGCAACGACGCTCTCCTAGCGGCTCTGAAGGAGATCTTGGGCGAAAAGCTCTTAGGGGATTCCAAAGTCCCTCTGTGCATACCGGCCGTGGATCTATCAACAGGGCAGCCAAAGGTTTATAAGACGGGGCATGACCCCAGGCTTACCGAGGATTGGCAGCTTCCGGCCTGGAAGGTGGCGGCTGCCACCGCAGCCGCGCCCCTCTACTTCCCGGCCTTCTCTGTTCATGAGCACGATGCCAAGGTGGACGGGGGCCTGTGGGCGAACAACCCTGCGCTCGTTGGCGTCGTGGAAGCCCTGTCGCTTGGCTATAAACTCGAGGAGATTATGGTTCTCTCCTTAGGAACGGGCAAGGTGCCTTTCTACATGGCTCCCGAGGTAGCCAAGAGAGCCGGGTTGTTCCAGTGGTTCCGCAGCGTGATCCTTCGCCTACGGCTTCGGGGCGCTTGCCAAGGGCAAAGCTTGGGAGATCTTCTCCTCGTCGTCCAATCGGAGGCGATAAACAACCAAGTAGGCGTCTTGCACAGATGGGCTGGTCTCAAAGAATATTATCGCATCAATTCGGATCTTCCTCCCGGGAGGTTCGGTTTGGATGCTGTTCAAACGGCTCTGGAGTTGGAGGAGTTTGCCCGTCAGAAGGCGCAAGAGACTAAAGCTCCGGTTAAGGACGCATTCCTGAAAGAGAGGGCCTCTGAGGGCTCTCGCCTCCTTGATCGGAGGAAACGTTGAATCTTGCTCACCAGACGTCCCGCAAGTCCACGGTGCCCTTGCAGCGGGGGTAGTGGGCGCAGCCGAGGAAGACGCCGGAGTAGCGACCCCTGCGGCCCACCAGCTGCCCGCCGCACAAGGGGCAGCGCTTCCCCGCGAGCTTGGCCAGCTCCGTCGCCTCCTGGGGCGTGACGGCCCGCCCGTAGGAGCATCGAGGGTAGTTGGCACAGACCATCCGTCTCCCCTGGGGCCAGAGGGTCTCCCCGCAGCGGGGGCAGCGGCCAAAGGGGACTCCTTCCTCAAGACGGCTCTGCAGGGTCGGCCGCCTGGCCTCCCCCTGGGGGAGCAGGCCCCAGAAGGCGTACAGTAGCTTCACGGTCTGCGGCCACTCGAGGCGCACCACGGGACAGGCGACGGCCTCCACGTCGGTTAGCACCCACAGGGCCTGTCGATCCCGGCCCACCAGCCCCAGGGGAAGCCCTCGGGGGAGGGGCTTTAAGCGATGGACCCGTCTGAGCCCCAGTTGTCTAAGCGAGCCCTCGCGCTCGGGCTCCACGCGGGCGAAGCACTCCACGTCCGCATGAACCCGCCCGAAGGCCCTCGAGCAGAGACCCGAGGGGACGGCCTTGAGGCCAGGCCAGGGCGACCTCCTCGCGGGCCGAGGCCAGCTCCTCAACGAGGGCTTCCTGGGCGCTTTGGAGGGAGGGGAAGACCCGCAGACCGGTGAGCCCCTCGGCCTCGGCCCCCGTCCCCGTTCGGAGGTCGATCGGAACGTGGGCCTCCCGTCCCACGCGCTCGATCAGCCGCCGGAAGGGGTTGTCGGCCGGGAGGCGCCCTTTAAGATCGGGGTGGGCCAGCAGCACGAACTTCCCGCGGGCCCGGGAGAGCGCCACGTTCGCCAAGCGGGCCGCCTCCCCGCCCTGCAGGAGGACCCCGGGCTTTAGCGGCGGCCCGTCCGTTAAGTCGAAGAGGATCGCCTCGCGCTCCGAGCCCTGGAAGCGATGCACCGTGGCCACCGTCACGCTGATGCGGTCGGAGTCGGCCAGCTTCACATCCTCCAGCATCTTGCGCAGGAGGCGGGCCTGGGCCACATAGGGCGTGATCACCCCCACCCCGATCTTGACCTTACCCGCGCCCCCGCCCTCGCCCTGTACCTGCTTAAGCAACAAGGCGAGCTGATGGAGGGTGGCCAGCGCCGAGATGGGGTTGAAGCGGCTGTGGGTTTCCGCCTCGTGGGCGCAATAGGCGTAGTAGGGGAGTTCTCCCAGGATGAGGGGCTCCCCCGGAGCCGGCGGCAGGCGTGCAAGGGGCGCGGTCTCGCGCTCGACCTCGGGCCCGTCGCGGAGCCGACCCCCGTAGAAGAGCGCATTGCAGACGTCCGCAATTTGGGGGTGCATGCGGTACTGGGTGCGCAACAGCACCACCCGGGGATCGGGGGTCCCGCGATCGACGCGCTCGACGACCCCGGCCCCCTCGAACAGATCCCGTCTCAGCCAGCGCCGCACGGGGGGCGTGTCGGCCTGGGCGATCGGCGGCAGCTGGCGGAAGTCCCCAAAGATCGCGAGCTGCCGGGTCGCCAAGCCCGCCACGAACAGCCCCTGGGGGATGAACGCCATGCTCGCCTCGTCCACCAGCACCGCGTCGAAGCGTCGCTTGTAGATCTCCGGGGCGATGGCGGCCTTGGAGAGGGTACAGCCGACGACTTGGGCGCGGGCGAGCAGCTCGGCCTCCGCTTCCCTCACCCGGTCGCCCAGCGCCCGCAGCTCCTCGCGGACGGTCTGGAGCTCCCGCTCGAGGTCCCGGCGCTGGGCGGCGCTCTGCGGGGCGCGCAGCCGTTGGATGAGCCGACGCTTGCGGCCCTCGAGCCCCTCGAGGCGCCGGACGAGTTCGGGCTCCTGCTCCCGGAGGACGCCGCGCGCGTGCAGCTTGGGGAAGGCCCCCAGCTCCCGGGCCAGGGCCGGGGGCCCCAGGCGCAGCACCTGTCCCTTGAGGTAGATCGGGTGCCGCTGGAGCTTGGAGGCGACGCTGAGCATCGCGACGTCGACGGCCACGTTGCTGTGGGCCACGACTAGCAGGGCCTCGCCCTCCGCCGCCAGGGCGGCGGCCGTCAGCCCCAGGGTGGTCGTCTTCCCCGTCCCCGGCGGGCCCCAGACGAAGCTCAAGGGGTTGGCGAGCACCTGCCCCACGGCCCGGAGCTGGTCCTCGTTCCAACGCAGGGCGTTCGGCTCATCGGCGGTGGCGGCGATCCCCCGAAGGAGCCGCTCCGCCCGTTCGAGCGCCGGGGGCACCGGGGGATGGGGCTCCCCCGAAGGGGAGAGGAGCGCGCTCGGCAAGTCCGCACCCGCACCCGGTGCCGGCGGAGCCAACTCCCTCAGGCGCTCCTGGAGCTGCTCGAGCAGGAACCAAGGGGCCGTCCGCAGCTTCGCGCTCTTGACCCGCTCGCCCAGGTCCTCCTCGAGCGCGAGCACCACCTCGAAGCCCTCCGTGGTGAGCAGGAAGCCCTCGCACCGCCCCTCGGAGGCCTCGAGCTCCACGCGCGAGTCGTCGGGGATGGGCAGCTCAACGTCGGCGGTGAAGGCGTAGACGTAGAAGCCCTCCCGCTCGGCGAGGAAGTGCCCGTCGTGCAGGTGGACGGGGCGGCTCCCCTGGCGGCGCACGACCCGAATCTCGTCTTCAAGGGCTTCGAGACACTCCCGCACGGCCAAGCCCACTCCATACGGCAACTTAACCTCCTGTTCGTTTAAGAGCCTTCGGCGGCGTCCAGGGTGCGAACCAGCCTTAGGCGGAAGCTATCGCTGTACTTCCCATGGTTATATCGATTGCAGCAGTACCCGCAAGCCCAGGTTCCTCGAACCCTCGACCGGAACGTCCGACCGCAACTGGGGCACCTCCACTCATAGCGATAGGGCCGGTGGGCTCCGGGGTAGGGTTTGGCGCGAATGGGGGCTTTGACGCGTTCGGCCTCCGCTCGGAAGGCGGGGCCGTGCGACCGACCGTCCGCCTTGGCGCTCCCGCAGGTGCGAAGGTAGAGGTGCACCATCTCGTGCTTCAGCGTGTCCTTCACTTCGTCGGGGAAGTGTTCGTGATACGCCCGCGAGAGCACGATCTCTAACCCGTTCATCCTGCTTACCCAGATCTTCCCCGCAGCAGCCCTCAATCGGGAGCTCCAGCGGACGGGCACCTTCGGCAGGCGCCCGTCCCACCATCGTGCGTTCAGCTCGTCAAAGAGCCTGTTCAGGCGGGACTCATCGGGCAGTTGCGCCCTTGGCATGGGACTCACCCCCCGCTGTTGCTTCTAGACTTGGACTTAGTTGCCCTCCCGACGCTGTGGCTCTGAGCCGGACTCCGAGCCGGAGCGGATCTCAGGCTCGAAGAGGGCCTCGAGCTTGAGCCACAACCGCATGGGTTCAACCCCCCCGACTGTCCCACCAGAAGACGCGTCAGCGGGGGCGGGGGAAGCCGGGGTCAGGCCGAGGTCCGTGCGGTCGAGGACGAGGGTGTACCGGCCCGCGGGCAACCTCGCTTCCTCGGAGAACGCCCGCACCCCGAAGCGGGTGAGCGGGGGCAGGTACAAGAACGCTGCCCGGTTCGATGGCTTAGCTTCGGTCTGATGGGCCTTCACCAGCTCTTGGTACCGCTTGAACATCCCCTCGTCGAAGAGGAAGACGTCCAGCGCCTCCTCGGGAGAGGCGCTCTCCAGCACCTGAGCTTTGAGCGCGACGGTCGCCTCCCGCTTGAGCTCCAGAGGATAGGCCGCAAACTGCCCCGGGGCCAGGGAGAGCAGTTCGTCCACCAGGGCAACCCGCTGCGGACGGGCCTGCGCCTCCTCCGGCGGCGGGGACGGTCTGAAGTGATAGACGGCCCACCACACCCCGAACGCGAGCGCTCCGAGGAGCGCCATCGCCGCAACGATCGCTAGAGATCTTCGCATGGCAACCTCCTTTCTTCGCTGAATGCGTCTTCCGCTCCGTTTAGCTGCCCTGTGCGAGGAGCTCCTGAAGGCGCCGGACGCCCAACCCGACGAGGAGCTTCAGCGGTTCGGCCAGCCGGGATCCCTGAAGGAGCTCCTTTACCTCGGGGAAGGGGAGGAGCTCTACGGCCATGACGGCCGCCCCGCCGATGAGGGCCCCCAGGATCAGCCCGGCCGCGCCCCCCGCCAATCGGTTCACCCACCCCAGGAACAGGAGGCGGATGAACACGTGGATGCCGCGCACGACGGCGGCCAGCAGCAGGACCGCGACCAAGACGACCACAAGGTAGCTGAGCGGCACAACCCAGGTGGGGTCTACGTACGGCTTAAGAAGGATCGCGACGTCGTCCGCGAGCCCGAGGGTGAGCCATAGGGCAACGGCAGCGGCCGCGGGCCAGACGATCCGCACCAGCCCCATCGCCGTTCCGGCCAAGAACCCCGCACCGATCAGCATGAGCAAGAGCACATCGAGTGAGTTCACCGCGCGTCCCTCCTCGCTCACCGGTATGGGTCGAAGCGCTTCCGAATTTCGATCGCGCCGAAATTCAGACGAGATGGGCTCATACATGCGGGTGAGGTGAAAAGGTTATGCGATGGCAGCGGTTGATTGCGCTTTGGCTCATCGTGGTGGGCCTAGTGGTGGGTCTCGTCGCGGCCTTGGGTTTGACCACAACAGCCGTCGAACCTCAAAGCCCCCAGAGCAAAGGCAGTCCATGCCTGGCTTTGGCCATCGGGATCGACACCAGCGGCTCTATGGCCGCGGAATGGGAGGCCGTACGGTCCGGCTATTCCGCGCTCATCGACGGACTCAAGCCGTGCGATCGGGTTTTCGTCTTCCGCTTCGATGCCGAGCCGCGGGCCCTCACCCCCAGGCCGGTGGAGATCCGAGGGGAGAAGGGTGAGGAAAAGGTCTCCCTAAAGCGGCTCATCTCCTCCCTCAAGCCTGTGGGAGCGGCTACCCGCTTTGAGCCCATCTTCGACTTCCTCGAGGCCCAAAAGCGGGGCTGGGAGCAAGAGCTAGACGCACTCTTGCTGCTCACCGACGGCGTCGGCGAGCGGATGCTCCGTGAGGGCGCGCGCGTCCTCCCCTTGGATGCGATCGGACGGGCGGCGGTCTTCGCCTACGCGTTTCGCGCGGTGACGCCGGGGCCCCAGAAGGGCGTTCCGCTGGCTTCCCGTTCCCTTTCGGAGGACATGCAGAAGCTGCTCGCGGCGCTTCGGGCCCCCGGCTCTCGGGAGGTCGACGCTACAACCCCCATTACCGCTGACTCCACCGCTGAGTCGGAGGCTCTGGAGACCGTCGGCACAGAGAAAGAGAAAGAGAAGCCGGGGGAAGAAGGGACGTCCAAGCCCCAGACCGCCACCGAGAATGCGGAGAAAGAGGGGGAGGACTTAGCCGAGCCGGAAGAACCAGGGTCGGGCTCTGTCGCGGAAGAGTCGCCTGAGGGGGATTCGGCATCGATGGGGAGTTCAGCAAAGGAGCAGGCAGGTGAAGCGGAAGCGGAGGAGACAACCGAGACGGACGACTCCGCGAACTCGAAAGACGCGACAAAGCCTCCGACCGCCGAGGATGAGCCCGTCGATAACGTCAATCCACCAGCGGGGGCTCAAGCCCAAGGGCAGGAACGGGAACAGACTCAGAGGCTGCCCGACTCAGAGCCTGAGACCGAAACCGGGCGGGACTCTACGGAGAAGCCTGGAGCTACACCGACTTCCTCACCGCCTACGGAGGAGGAGTCTCCGGTCGTGGAAGTCGGTCCCCCGCAGATCGTCCCTCCGGCCCCGCCGCCTGAGGCCCCCGAGCGAGACGAACCCGGACCGATTCAACGGCTCTTGGAGCAGCTGCAGGCATGGGGACGGTGGATCGCTGCCCATGGGATGCTGGCAGCCAAGATTGCCGGGATCTTTCTGGGTTTGCTCGTCGTTGGGCTCGCCGTGCGGGCCGTTTGGGTGGGAATGCGTCCCCCCCGGGAGCTGGAGCGACTGGCCCGCGAGGTTCCGCGGGAGCTCTACGTGGAGGTGAGCACCCGAGACGGAAGGAACCTGGGTCGGCAGCGTCTGGTTCCCGGCCACTGGCAGGCCGTCGGCGGCCCTTTAGGAAGCCTTTTGGGCAACGATCGGGAAAAGCCGTGGGTGAGGGTTCTGCCCAAGGGCCGGCGATTGTACGTCCAGGCAGAGATAGACGGCGTCGTGTTGAACGGGCGGAAGCTGCCGGTGGGGAAGACGGTCAAGGTCGTCCCGCCGGTGCGGCTCCGCTACGGAGACGTACAGATTCGTTTCAGGTATCAGGAGGTGAGCGCCCATGTTCGCTCCGATCGAGTGGCTGCTCAGGCAGCCGATGGCCCCTGAGTCGGGCGGTGGAATCGGAGCCGGAATCGAGAGGCCCCCCGGACGGGTCTGGGATCCAGGTCCGCATCGGCTCTTTGAGGAAGGCCGCCATGCACGATACCAACGGCAAAGCGGGCATCTTAGGACCCGGCGGCTCCTGCTCCTCTTCATCGGCGGCACGGGACAGGAAGTTGCCTATCGAGTGATCACCGATCCCAGGTTCTACGGGCTTCCCGTCGCTCTTTACGTGATCGATGACGATTGCATCTATCCGGAGCTACAGCCGTACTTCGTGCGGATCCGCAAGCGGCGTGCGGTGGAGATCCTCCGAGAGTTGCGCCGGGGGAGCGGTCGCTATCCCTACTTTGCCCGGTACCTACGATACGAGAAGCTGCCGGAGATCCGCAGCGAACCCGGCGCTCAGCAGGAGGGCGTGCTCGGGCACCTTATGTTCCTGGCCACCGTTCCCGCGTTAGCGGACCGGCTTCAAGAAGAGGGGTTTAAGAAGCTCTTGATCTCCGATCTGGCAGAGCACTGTGCCGCGGACGGCTATGAGCTGGAGGAGGACCGCCTCTACGTCATCCGGGTGGGCTCCGCCTGTGGAGGGACGAACGGCGGATCCCTGTCGTTGCCCATCGGGCTGGCGGCCCGCGAAGCCCTGAAGGCGCTGGGCCTGCCGGGTGCCTACGACGTCCTCGACCAACACGTCCACATGATCGATTTGGTCTGTGACTATCAACCGTTCTTGGGGCTTGAGGGCGTCAAGGAGGAAAAGGTCATGGCCAACACCGGAGTCTTTTTGGCCGACCTGCTGCGGCAGGCGACCTTGGAGCCGGGGGAGGAGTTCATCGTCGTCGAGGGGCTGGACGGCCAGTTGGAGCGGATCCCCGAGGGCATTCCGCGGCTCACCTTCTGGCTGTCCGGGCACCGCTCCGCCTCCGACGAGCAGTTCGCTGCCGTCATCCCCAGGGAAGCGGTCTATCGCCTCATGGCCGACTTCGTCCTCCTGCACAACCGCGGCAACCTTGTGAGCGAGATCTACCGGCAGTATGCGAATCTCACCGCGCGGGCGGTCGTGCGCGGCCAGCCCGCGATCCTCTCCACCTTTGGGTTGCCGCAGATCTCCTTCGACGCCAAGGGGCTCCAGGAGCTGCTGGCCTGGAGACGGACCGAGCGGGTACTGGGCCGCGCCCTCTACGGAACTGCGCCCTTGGCGTCGTCGCTGTTCGGCTTGGGGACCAAGCGAACCCAGACAGCCCAGCACGATTGGGAAGTTGAAGCGGACGGTCAAGGTCACGATGGAGGCCCCCCCGAAGTCCTCACCGCGGAGCACGATTCCGAAGCAAGCCCTGAGGCAGCGGGGGCGGCCGGACGAACCCGACGGGATCTTGAGCCTGCGAAAGCCCGCTCTGAATCCGAAAGCGGAAAGAGGAGCGGGGAGGTTCCCTCACTTTACGATTGGGAACGGAAGTGGTGAAGCGAGGAGCGAGCGAGTGGCATGGAGGGAGGGATCAACGGTGACGACGGGGATGTTTCAAGCGATCGTACAACGAGGGCGGGAGCTGGAGCGCGAAGCGGGGACGTTGGAAAGCCATCTCCTTGAGCTCATCGATGCGCCGGAGAAGCCCTCGACTAAGGTAGCGCGCATCAACGCGCGGCTGGAGGCCGTGCTGGAGGGGGCCCAACGGGACCTAGAGGAGGAGGCGGATCGGGCTTGGGAGCGCGAGCGGGATGCCGTACTCAACGAACTCTTAGAAGGGGCGTATTCAGGGATCCCGAGGCGGGTCGAGGACCAGAAGTGCCGGGTCCGCCGTGAGGCTGCCCAAGCCGTGCTGGAGATCCTCCTCGACGGTCTTGACGGTCAGGAGAGCGAGGGACAATTCCGCAAGCGGTCAGCGATGGGAAGGGATGCCCTTCTCCT
>JALUUA010000065.1 GCA_027021605.1 Candidatus Bipolaricaulota bacterium
CTCTTAGAATGGGACGCGGTGGCGAGACTATACTCAAATTACGCGGCGTTTTCAAGGTAAGCCCGCTGCTCGGGCGTGAGGGCGTCCAGGCGAATGCCCCGGGCCTCGAGGGCCATCCGGGCTACCCCGCGGTCGATCTCCTCGGGTACGGGGTAGACGCCGGGGGAGAGCTCCTCGTGGTGCTTGGCAACGTATTCCAGCGTGAGGGCCTGGAGCGCGAACGAGAGGTCCATGATCTCGACGGGGTGGCCATCCCCCGAGGCCAGGTTCACCAGCCTTCCTTCGGCCAGCAGATAGAGCCTGCGCCCGTCGGGAAGCTCGAACGCCTCCACGTTGGGGCGGATCTCCCCGTGGGACTTGGCGAGCGCGTAGAGGTCGGGCTTGGAGATCTCGACGTCGAAGTGGCCTGCGTTCGCCAAGAGGGCCCCGTCCTTCATCCGCTCGAAGTGCTCTTTGCGGATCACGTCGCGGCAGCCCGTGGCCGTCACGAAAATATCCCCCTGGAGGGCGGCCTCCTCCATGGGGAGGACCCGAAAGCCGTCCATGACGGCCTCGATGGCCCGGATCGGGTCGATCTCGGTGATGATGACGTCGGCCCCCAGCCCGCGGGCCCGCATGGCGATCCCGCGCCCGCACCAGCCGTAGCCCGCCACCACCACGGTGCGCCCCGCGATGCTGAGGTTCGTGGTGCGCATGATCCCGTCCCAGACGGACTGGCCCGTCCCGTAGCGGTTGTCAAATAAAAATTTCATCCGGGCGTCGTTTACGGCGAACATGGGGAATTTCAGCTCGTTGCGCTGGGCAAGGGCCTTAAGCCGCCGGACGCCGGTGGTCGTCTCCTCCGTGCCGCCCCAGATCCCCTCCGCCAAGTGCGAGAGCCTGCCGTGGAGGAGCTTTACGAGATCCCCGCCGTCGTCGAGGATGACGTGGGGCCGGGTCTCGAGCACTCGGGTGAGATGGCGCTCGTACTCCTCAGGGGAGGCGCCGTGACAGGCGAAGACGGCGATGTCTCCCGTGAAGGCGAGCGCGGCGGCCACGTCGTCCTGGGTGGAGAGGGGGTTGCAGCCCGTGACGGCGACCTCGGCGCCCCCCGCCCTCAAGACGCGGGCGAGGTAGGCCGTTTTGGCCTCCAAGTGGATGCTGAGCCCCAAGCGTATGTTTTCAAAGGGACGTTCGCGCTCGAAGCGCTCTTTTATGGCGTTGAGGAGCTTCATGAAGCGCTGGGCCCATTGGATCTTGCGCTCGCCTTGGGGAGCCAGGTCGGGATCGCGAACGTCGGAGGGCAGGGGTTGTGAGGTGCTCATGAGATGGTGCCGAGGGGCGGACTCGAACCGCCGACACCGGGATTTTCAGTCCCGTGCTCTACCAACTGAGCTACCTCGGCCCGGCTCCCTTGACCTTACCTACCGCTCGAGGCGTACGGCCGGCGCTCGTTCGTTCGCACGCCCTACGGAGGGTTTAGGGCTTGCGGTCAAGGAGGTGGCGGGGATGACGGGATTTGAACCCGCGATCTCTGCCTTGACAGGGCAGCGTGTTAGGCCGCTACACTACACCCCCGCGTGTGAACGCATTCTACCAACCGGACAAGGGGCTTTGCAAGCCCGGGCGGGTGGGCGAACCAGGATTTGAACCTGGGACCTCCTCCTTGTAAGGGAGGCGCTCTGCCGCTGAGCTATTCGCCCTCTTCCCTGTGGTGGGGACTAGTCTATCGCAGGGCCGGGGCTTTGTCGAGGTTGGGGCCCTAACACGGGGCTAGGCCGCTAGAAACGCACTTCGCAGCTCCTCGGCGCGCGCTCCCTCCGAAGAGCTTAAGGCTTGAGGCTCAAGGGGGCCCAGGGTTTGCCGATGTCCCTCCGCAAGAGCCTCCTCCAGTTCGCGCCAGGCGATTTTCTGTCCCCGTTTTTGCCCCAACGCCTCGCTGAGGGTGACCATCGTTCCCTCCCGTAGGCGAACGGGCCTTCCGGCCTGGGCGTAGAACTCGGAAACCCAGCGGATCATCTCTTTGAGCCCGCCCCAGACGGGCATCGTCCCGTGGACGACGACGACCCCCCGCTTCTGGATCTGCGCCGTTCCCATTAGCTTCTTCCCGCGGAGGGCCAAGTCGTAGGGGCCGTCGCAGAACGCCCCCTCGACGTGACGAAACTCCGTCTCGACCCCCAAAAGCGCAAGCCCCCTCCGCACGCCCGCCAAATACGTGCGGTAGGCTTCGGGAACCCCCAGGCGCCTCTCCCGAGGGGCGATCACGGAGACGTTCACGAAGTTCTCGTCCTGCCAGACGGCTTGGCCCCCGCTCGAACGCCGCACGACGACGATCCCCTGCGCCTCAAGGTGGGCAACCGCCTCGGAATACCGGGGTAGGCGGGCGTCCAGGCGCCCGAGGGCCAGACACCGCCCGGGACGCCAAACGCGCAGCGTGGGCGGAGCGCTCCCCTGGGCGACGTGCTCCGCGATAGCCAGGTCCACGGCGTAGTTGAGAGCCGGGTCCTCGGGGTACTGCGCCCGGCTGAGTCGCCATCGACCTTGAGTGCGGCTCATTCCCGCCTCTTTCCGCTCCCCTCCTCCCGCTTCAACCCCTCGGTCGGCCTTTGGGGTTTCTCGGTATTCTAAACCCCGCACCGCACCGCGTCACCGGGACCCGGGGCTGCGCCCCCGCGGTGAGACCGTTGCGCTCCCCCGGTCGAGCGATTATGCTTACCCCATGCCACCCAGGCCAGGAGCGCTGCCATGAAGCTCGGCTGCCATCTCTCCATCGCGGGCGGACTCCATCGGGCCTTCGAGCAGGCCCAAAAGCTCGAGATCAACGCGATGCAGATCTTCTCCCACAACGCCCGCTCCTGGAAGTTCTCCGCCCTCACCTCCGAGGAGATCGATAAGTTCAAGAGCGCTTGGGCGAAGAGCCCTGTGGAGTACGTCGTGATCCACACGAGCTACCTCATCAACCTGGCCTCCCCCAAGCGAAACGTCTACTACGGGTCCATCCACGCCCTGAAAAAGGAGCTGGAGCGGGCCGGGCAACTGGGGATCGAGCACGTCAACACCCACGTGGGCGCCCACCTCGGGCGGGGCGTGGAGGAGGGGCTCCGGCGGATCGTCCGCGCCCTCGACGAGGTGCTCGAGAGCCCCGAGGCCGAGCGCTTCCCCGGGGTGACGATCGTGCTGGAGAACGACGCAGGGACGGGGACGTCCCTGGGGGCCCGATTTGAAGAGCTGGGGTTTATCCTCGATAATGTCCAGCATTCCGAGAGGCTTCGGGTCTGCTTCGACACGTGCCACGGCTTCGCCGCGGGGTATGACTTCCGCACCCCCGAGGGGCTCGAAGGGATGCTCGAAGAGATGGAGCGCGCGTTCGGTCTGGAACGGTTGGTGCTCGTCCACGCGAACGACTCGAAGCACCCCTTGGGCTCACGGAAA
>JALUUA010000066.1 GCA_027021605.1 Candidatus Bipolaricaulota bacterium
CCTCCGCGCCCTGCAGGGCCCAGCGGCCCGCGGACCAGGCCCGCAGGGCCCTTTGAACTCCCTCCTCCAGGGGGAGCGCCCTGCGGGATTTGCGCTTCGGGGTCGGGGCCGGGGCCCCCTCCCCCGAGAGGACCCGCTCCATGAGCACCTCGGCGAAGTCCGTCCCCGCCGCGGCGGCGTAGTCGTGGTAGAGCACGAACTCCCCGTCGTAGTTCAGCACGTAATAGAGGTCTTCCTCAGGGGTTTCCCCCACCTGGGCGAAGAGCCCACGGATCACGAGCGGGGTGCGGAACGGGTCGGCAAACGAGCGCTTGAGCGCAGGGCTTATGGCAAAGCCCACCACCCGCTGGATGGAGACGTCCTGCTCGCTGCGCTGGTACCCCTCGGCGTGGGCGAAGTCGACGGCCGCGTGGCGGACGGCCTCCAGATCCGAGGGGTTGCCCAGGCCCGCAAACGCGAGACGGTCGTAGATCTCGAAGATCTTCGACTGGGTACGGCGGGTGGTCAGCAGCAGAACCCCCTCTCGGCAGCTTAGGGCGGCGACGGGGCTTCCGCCGCGCAGGCGGTCCTCGACGTAATCGGCTTTCTGGCGGAGGGTCTGCTGCCAGTCGTAGGGCGTGTAGGCCATGCTCGCCGGATCGCGCTCCTTCTCCTGCCCTCGGCGCTGAGGGCTTAGGCGTTCGGGTCTATGTCGATACGATAACGAATCGCGGACGAGTCTGCCACACGCGGGATCGTGTCAGGAGGAGTCCTCGGGTCGCTTGGGAAAGGGCGACAAGCCGTTCTCTAACGGCGCCAGTCCGAGCTCCATCTCAAAACAGCTCACCCCGGTCCCTTCGGATATCGAGGTAGAGGAAGGCCAGGACAGCGAAGGGGAGAGGGGAATACAAGGCGCTCAACAGGACGGTGATCCAGACCCCGGAGAGGAGTAGAGACATAATCGCCAGGGGAAGGCCGCCGAGCAGGACGACGGCGAGCACGGCCACCCAATCGGTGCTCACCAGTTCGTAACTCCTCCGGATGCCTTCCCAGCCATAGATGCCCTCCTCCACAAACACGAAGGGGAGGAAGGCGGTAAACAGCATCACGAGGAAGAGGGCGATGAAGGCTGCAAAGATCCCAAGGAGGGGACTAAGAACAGCGAGCCCTAGGGCTATCAAGGTGGAAGCTAAGATCAACCCCAGAATCCAGGAAAAATTGAGCAGAATCAGGCTCGCTTCGTCCAAGGCAAATCCGTACGCGTCCCTCAGGCCCGTTGGTTGATTCCGCAATCGGTCAAGGATGGCCTTGGCCAGCGCGTAGTAGCCGAAGAACTCGGCTACAAGACCGGGCATTCTTGCCAACAGACCCACCAGAGGGGACTGGGATTCAGAGGTGAACAGATAGATCAGCAATGCTCCGAGCGAGGAAGCGATCAGGGCGATGCCGAAGAACACGAGGAAGTTCCTGAAGTACAGGATCAGCCCCAGCTTCCAGGCGGCCCCGGCGGTCAGAGGGCGATCCCCAGGGAGCCAACGCTCTATCGGTCCTGCATCCTGCACGGCCATTCCCCCTTTTCCTCACTCCCTCTTGGGCACCCGGACGCGCTCCTCGGGGACGTCCTCGATGCCCCGTCCTCTCTCAAAGTCCGCTCAAGACGGCTCCCGCTGGGTCCTTCGGGCGTCGAGGTACAACAGGGCCAACACGATATAGGGCAGCGGGAAGTAAAGGGCGATCAGCCCGATCACCACCCAGGATTGCGGGAACAACCAATCCAGGAGGGCCGGGGGGATGTACGCGAGCAGCGCCGTGATGAGAACGGGAACCCAATCGCTGCGAACGAACTCATAGCTCCTCTCGATGCAGTCCCAGCCGTAAAGCTCCTCGTCCACGAGCACGAAGGGGACGAAGGAGGTAAACAGCAGGACCAAAAGGTAGAGGCCGAACACGGCCACCATCCCGAGCAGGCCGAGGAGGGGAACCAGCAGGCTCAGGAGCCAAGCGAGAAAGAAGGGGACCACAACCAGCCCGACAATCCAGAGAACGGTCCACAGGATCGGCCCGATCTTGGCCAGCGCGAACCCGAAGGCGCTCGGTATGCGGATGGGGCGCTCGTATAAGCGATCGAGGATCGCCTTGGCCAGCGCGAAATATCCCAGAAGGCCCACGAGGGCCCCAAGCAGGGCGAACAACAGCACCAAAAGCAGGGGTTGAGGCTCCGAGGCGGTAGCCCGGAGAAGCCCCCCGATCAAGGAGACGATCAGGGCGATCCCCACAATCGTAAGGAAGTCCCGGAGGTAGAGGGTTAACGCCACACCCCAAGCCTCTCCCAGCGAGAGGGGACGACCTTCGGGGAGCAAGCGGCTCGTGGTCTTGGAGCCTTCCACGCGCGCTACCCCTCCTCGTCGATAAGCTCCTTCCTGAGCGCCCGGACGCGCTCCTCGGGGACGTCCTCGATGCCCCGGGCGGTGATGATTTTGGCCAAGGGGGGATAGCCCGTCAACCCGGAGGTCGCGGGGTCCAGCCCCGCGGCCACGTCCAGGAGGAGCAGGGACTCCCTCAGGGCTTCGTCCAGGGTCATCTGGGGGAAGGGCTTCTTGGCGCGTGCGATGTACGCCAACGCGCCGCGGATCTTCTCCGCCCCCGAGCCCGCCGCGCTGTACTCCCGGCTCTCGAAGCGGGCTCCTAGAATATCGTAGAAGAAGACCCGGCCCTCGTCCTTTTGGGTGTCGTAGGTGCTGATGATCGGCACAAAGCCCCCGATCCCCTGGAGGAGGGAGGGCACGCTCTGCGCCAAGACCTTGGAGACCTCCGAGAGCTTCCCCTCGAGGCTCAGCTCCTGGAGCTGGCTGCGGGCGTAGTACTTGAACGAGTGGCGAAGATACCGGGCCGCCTCGGCGGCCTGGGCGTAGGAGCCCGCGATCGCGATGAGGGTGTAGTCGTCGAGCTTTAAGATCTTCTCGGCCTCGTCGTAGAGAATCCCGTTGGCCGCGGTGGCCCGGCGGTCGGCCACGTTGAGCACGCCCCCCTTGTACTTGACGGCGATCACCGTGGTGCCGTGGGCCTCCCCCGGCCCCGGTCCCGACTCCGACCCTAGCCGCCGAGAGGCGGACGGCTTCCCCGCGGGGATGCCTCCGTCCCCGGAGCTGGGGAAGGTGAGGGGGCCGGAGACGCCCGCCGTCCTCTCCAACAATCTGCGAAAATCGCCCCCGGTGCGCTCGGGGTCGAACTCGATCGTCATCGGGGCTTCCTTCTTCCCTTGCCCTTGCTCTTGCTTTTGCTCTTGCTCTTGTGCTTTATCTGCAACGTCGGGCTACTGGCCGCTGCGCTGGCGGTAGCGGCGGGCCTGGCGCGGGTCGACCCGCTTCATCCGCTCCAGCAGGTCCTTGGTGTTGGGGCGCTCCACGTCCGGGGTGCGCGGCCCATCCTCCT
>JALUUA010000067.1 GCA_027021605.1 Candidatus Bipolaricaulota bacterium
CCGCTTCGACGGCCTCTAACACCCGCCGGGCTTCCTTCTCCACCAACGATCCCTCCAACGTTCTAAAAGTTGAATTTGGGCTCGGTGGCCCTGATCGCCATCGAATGGCCCCTTTATAGCAAAAACGGCCACAATTGTCAAGGGATCGTCTAGAAATAAACACAAAGAGAGCTTTATGGTGGGAATCGTATCTATAGATAAGCAATATTTGCTGTTATAGTGGACAAATGTCCACATTGGGATAGTGACAGAGGCGGGGGCAGGCTGGGGGGGTAGGGTTAGGATAGGGCAGGGGGCCGAGCCCCCGTGGGGAACCCGTAGAGAACTCGTGGGGAACTCGTGGGGAAGGCGAACGGGAGGGGGAGGCTACTCGCTCAGGAAGATCCGGCCCAGCTCCACGCGGGAGCGGCCGTCCCGTTCTAGGACCTCGAGGCGGTAGAAATACTGCCCCGGGGGAAGGGGCCTGCCCGAGGAATCGGTGCCCTGCCAGCGGAGGGCGTCCCCCTCGCTCTCCGCCCGGAAGAGCCGCTGACCGGCCTCATCCCAGATCTCGAGGGCAAGCCGCACGGCGCGGGGGGCGGTGATCACGATCTCCTCCTGGGGGCGGGCCCGCTCCAGGGGGGTGCCCCCAGCCGTGAGGAACTGCGCCTGTTGAGCGCTCCCCGACTGCACGAACCCCTCGGCGACCGCCACCCACTCCTGCCCGATCTGCGCGAGCACGTCGAGGAGTTCTTGGACGGCTGCGTCCGTGTCGACCTCCTCGTTCCCCTCCTCGGCGGCCTGCCGGAGCTCCTCCGCCTGGGCGAGGGCTTGGTCCATCAGCGCGATCGAGCCCTCCAAGCCTTGGAGGCTCACCCCCTCGAGGGCATAGGCGGAGAGGGTGGCCAGATCCTCTCGGATCTGCTGGAACGCCGAGGTAAGCCGCTGGAGGTTCAGGCGCTCCAGCCCCTCGTTGACCTCCGCGAAGGAGGCGGTAAACGCGCGGTAGATCGCGGCGATCTCCCCGCCCGTCTGCAGCTGTGCCTCGCCCTGCAGGGCGGGGGGCAGCAGGGTGGGGACAAGCTCGAGGCGGTCGGCCCCCACCGCAAAGGCTTCCCCGGCCTTGCGGGAGGCCGCCTTGAAGTCCTCGAACAGCAGGAACAAGTCCTCGTTGGGCGGGACCTGCATCGCCTCGCCCGCCTTGCGCAGCCCGAGGGCCACGCCCTCGAACAGGTCGAGCGTAAGGGAGCGGGCCCCCTCCAAGCGCTGCACGACCAAGTCCATCTCCGCCCGGTTGTTCCGCTCGTCCGCCTCGGGGACCTCCTGGAAGGCGTCGACGCGGACCACGACGCGGTGGGTGCCCTCGAGGGCCGTCCAGCGGGCCCGCACCTCCACCCGCGCGTTTCGCCCCGGTCGGGAGGTGACCCGGACGTTGGCGACCATCTGCTCGTCGACCTCGAAGAAGACGCTGAAGGGCTGAAGGACGCGTCCGCGCCCCCGGTTGGCGACGATGGCGATCAGCTCCACGACCTCGTCGGGTTGGGGTTCGAGGGGATCGGCGGAGAGCTCTTCGACCACCAGGTCGGGCGGATCGTCCCCGAACTGGGCTGCGCCCACACCCCAGCTCCCCAGTCCGCCCCCGCCGATGAGCGGCAGGAGCACGATCAGCGGGATCAGCACCTTCCGCAGCCTCACCGTCCCGATCCCCCCTCCGAAACGCGCCGTCGGTCGATGGGTCACCGCTCTCATGGGCTTTGGACTCCTCCTTGGGCTCTTCTCCGCAAGGCTTGAGGGATCATACCCCGCCCGGGGGCGCCGCGCAAGCGGGGCGTTCGCGGGTTTGCAGACGGCGAAACGACGGGTTACGATCGGACAACGCCCGCCGACACCCCGGGGCGGTGCGCTCATCGCGCCCGAAGGAGGAGGCCGCTTCTTTGACGATGGAAATTCGAGTCCTGCAGGGGGACGTCACGGAGATCGAGACGGAAGCGCTCTGCTTGGGGATCTTCCGGGGCACGCGGGAGCCGGGGGGCGCCGCCGGGGCCGTGGACCGCGCCCTTGGAGGGGCGATCTCCGATTTGCTGCGCAGCGGGGAGTTCCGCGGCCGGAGGGGCGAGACCCTGCTCTTTCCCACGTTGGGGAAGCTGCCCGCCCGGCGGGTGCTGCTCGTGGGGCTGGGGGAGCGCGAGAGGTTCTCCGCGGAGGCGGTTCGCGAGGCCGCCGCGGCCGCTGCGAACGCCGCTTTGCACCTCTCGGAGCTCTCCACGGTGGTCCACGGGGCGGGGATCGGGGGGCTCGCCCCGGAGGGGGCCGCCCAGGCCCTCGTCGAGGGGGCGATCCTGGGGCGGTATCGCTTCCGCAAGTACCGTCGGGACGGGGAGGACGAGGCCCCCACCCCCAAGCTGGAGCGCCTGCAGCTGGTGGAGTTCGACGCGGCCAAGGTGGAAGCCCTGGAGCGGGGCGCGGCAAGGGGGGAGGCGGTCGCGGAGGCCGTCGGCTGGGCCCGGGACCTCGCCAACGAGCCGGGGAACGCCCTCCCGCCCGAAGAGCTCGCTGCACGGGCGCAGGCCCTCGCCCGTGAGCACGGGGCGATGCGCTGCGAGGTGCTCACGGAGCGCGAATTGGAGGCGGAGGGCTTGGGGGGGATCTTGGGGGTGGCCCGCGGGAGCGCCCGGCCCCCGCGGCTCATCGTGCTGGAGTACACCCCGCCGGGCTTCGAGGGGGAGAGCCCCGTGGTGCTCGTGGGCAAGGGCGTGACGTTCGACAGCGGGGGGATCTCGCTCAAGGCCCGCGAGGGCATGGACGCCATGAAGTACGACATGGCCGGGGCCGCGGCCGTGCTCGGGGCTGTCAAGGCCCTCGCCGCCCTGGAGGTCCCGATGCGGGTGATCGCGCTCGTCCCCGCGGTGGAGAACCTCCCGGACGGGAACGCGCTCAAGCCCGGGGACGTGATCCCGATGGGGGACGGCAAGCGGGTGGAGGTGACGAACACGGACGCCGAAGGGCGCTTAATTCTCGCGGACGCCCTCGTCTACGCGCGGCGCTACGCGCCCCGGGCCGTGGTGGATCTGGCCACGCTGACGGGCGCGTGCATCGTGGCCCTGGGGAAGGAGGCCGCAGGGCTCTTCGGGAACGACGCGGCCCTCCTCGCCGCCATCCGGGAGGCGGCGGAGACAAGCGGCGAGCGCGTCTGGGAGCTTCCGCTCTACGAGGAATACCGGGAGCTGCTCCGGAGCGAGGTGGCAGATCTGAAGAACTCCGTGCTCGGCCGGGGCGCGCTCCCGCAGGCGGGCGCGGCGGCGGGGGCGATGTTCCTACGGGAGTTCGTCGAGTACCCGTGGGCCCACCTCGACATCGCGGGGACGGCCTTCGACGTGGAGACCCGACTCTACTGCCCCAAGAAGGGGGCCACGGGCTACGGCGTCCGCCTGCTGGTGGAGCTCATCGAGAGACTCTCCCGCTCTGCATCCCCGCCCAAGGGATAGGGATAATCCACGCCGACGGTCGCAGTCGGAAGGTCGCCTGAGGGCGTTACAATGGAGCTTAGGGGGAGGGAGGACGGCGTGGTGTGCGGAGTGAGCCGAGTGAGCGGAAGGGATCGCGGGACGGCGGTGCGCAAGGAGATCGCGCTTCTCCTCCTGGTGCTGCTCCTGGTGGCCGCGGTGCCGCAGAGCACCTCCCGGTACCAGACCCTCTATGAGGGGATCCTCGCCATTGACCGTTCCCTGATCGTCCCCCGCCTGCCGTTGTACGTTCACATCCTTCCGCCGGGCTCGAAGATGGCCATCCTCGACTATTGGAGGGCGGCGGGGGCGGCGACGAACGCCCAGGGTCGGCTCGCCCCGCCGGCCCTGGATCGCATCTTGGTGTACTGCCCGGAGCAGGCCCCTCCGGAGGCGGCAAAAGATCCCCAAGCGTTCTCGGAGTGGGTAAAGGAGAAGTGCGAGTTCGCCCCGCTGTGGCGGCCGTAGGTTTTCCCTTTGAGCGGATAGCGGGGACGGGGGATATTTGCGGAGAGAGGTGGCTCCCCGGGGTGGACTCGAACCACCAACCTACCGGTTAACAGCCGGTCGCTCTGCCAATTGAGCTACCGGGGATCGCGAAGCAGAGTTGATTATAACGCCAACGGCCGGGGCTGTCAACGACAGCAAATCCACGCCACGACCAGGGCTCCAACGACGAGGCTTAAAACTTGCAAGCAACAAAGCCAAAGGAAGGATGCTTTAAGGTACAAGCATGAGCTGCCGGGTCTACAAAGTGGAGCGGGCGGTGAAGTTGGGGGTAACCTTGCTTGACCGGTTCCTGGCTCGATTGCTATGCTTCCTTCAGCAGAGGATTTCTACAAAGCCGACTAAGCTTACCATAGCGACCAAGGCCAAGTGCTTGGTGCGTTGGTTCATGGAGGATCACCTCCCTTTGCTCTTCACTTTAAGCTCATCAACCGTACATTATGGCCGATAAGGCACATACGTCCACGCGCTTCAGTTATTCTCCTAATGATCGCAGTAAGCTAGCAATGAAAGAGAATGAAAACGCAATTAGGAATAGAATGGGCACTATCAATCTCACCAATACAGGGAAACGGATCACTTTGTCCTCCCAATAGAGACTTATGGGCAAGAAAAGCGTCCCCACTGCCATTAAACTCCACGCTACCAACCACAGCAGGTGCCCTGTGCTGAGACGACCGGAAAGACCAATCTGGATTATGTTCAAGACGCTGACAAGAATCATGAGTCCGGAGCCGACTACTACTAAGGCTAAGCTCACGCGTGCCATTCTATAAAGCAATCTCACTGTCTGCTACGAAAGCGGGAGGAGACTCACTCCATATTGGTCTACAACCGCTGAGACTTCCCAACCCACTCATCGCCATCAACCCCAGCCCGACTCCCACGGCCTTAAGCAATGCTCGCCGCGTCAACCCCACCCGACCTTTCTCCCTCCCGCTCCTCGTGTTCGTAGATCTCCCCTTCCCAGCACATAGGTACCCCCTCCTTTGGGGAATGTCAACCTCGGGGGAATGTCAACTTTCCCGGCAAGGTAAGGTGAGGTGGGGATTAACACAAATTCCGGGGATTTATCAAGATCCTCCTAAAAAAGAAAAAGACCCAGGCGGCGACCTACTCTCCCAGGCCCTCGCGGGCCTAGTACCATCGGCGCGGGAGGGCTTAACTTCCGGGTTCGGAATGGGACCGGGTGTTTCCCCTCCGCCCTAGGGCCGCCTGAATCTCTGAATCACAGGCTTGGTCCCTGAAAAGTGAATAGAGTGGATCGCGCAAGCGCTCGGGCGATTAGGACCGCTCGGCTCCACCCCTTACGGAGCTTCCACCTGCGGCCTATCGACCTCGTCGTCTCCGAGGGCCCTTACCCTTGGCGGATGCCAAGGCCGGAGGCCTGATCTTGGGGTGGGCTTCGCGCTTAGATGCCTTCAGCGCTTATCCCGTCCGGACGGTGGCTACCCGGCGGTGCCCCTGGCGGGACAACCGGTTCACCAGAGGTCCAGCCCCCTCGGTCCTCTCGTACTAGAGGGAGCACCCCTCAAGCCTCCTGCGCCCGCGGCGGATATGGACCGACCTGTCTTGCGACGGTCTAAACCCAGCTCGCGTACCTCTTTAATGGGCGAACAGACCAACCCTTGGGACCGGCTTCAGCCCCAGGATGAGATGGGCCGACATCGAGGTGCCGAACCTCCCCGTCGATGTGGACTCTCGGGGGAGACTAGCCTGTTATCCCCGGGGTAACTTTTATCCGTTGATCGATGGCCCTTCCACGCGGGACCACCGGGTCACTAGGGCCTGCTTTCGCACCTGCTCGACCTGTCGGTCTCGCAGTCAAGCCGGCTTGTGCCCTTGCACTCCTCAGCGGATCGCCGACCCGCCTGAGCCGACCTTTGCGCGCCTCCGTTACCCTTTAGGAGGCGACCGCCCCAGTCAAACTGTCCGCCTAGCACTGTCCCTCCGCCGCTCGTCACGGCGGTCGGTTAGAGCCCTAATGCTCGCAGGGTGGTATTTCAAGGGCGGCTCCACCGAGGCTGGCGCCCCGGCTTCTCAGCCTCCCACCTATCCTACACAACGAGCACCAAGACCCAATGCCAAGCTCCAGTAAAGCTCCACGGGGTCTTTCCGTCCTGCCGCGGGTCGCCGGCATTCTCACCGGCGCTTCAATTTCGCCGAGTCCCTCGTTAAGACAGCGCCCAGGTCGTTGGACCATTCATGCGCGTCGGAACTTACCCGACAAGGAACTTCGCTACCTTAGGACCGTTATAGTTACGGCCGGCCTTCACCGGGGCTTCGGTTCGGAGCTTGCACCCCTCCCCTTGACCTTCCGGCAGTGGCCAGGTTTCACTCCCTATACGTCCTCTTTCGAGTTAGCAGGGAGCTGTGTTTTTACTAAACAGTCGCCTGGGCCTGGTCACTGCGACCCGCCCCTCCCGGGACGGGCACCCCTTCTCCCGAAGTTACGGGGCCAATTTGCCGAGTTCCTTAACGAGGGTTCTCTCGCCCACCTGAGGATTCTCGCCTCGCCCACCTGTGTCGGTTTGCGGTACGGGCTCTTCCGAGCTCCCTAGAGGCTTTTCTTGGCCGCTGACCTGCCCTCCTTCGCCGCCGTAGCGGCTCCGCATCCCGGCTCGACTTAACCCGCGCGCGGATTTGCCTACGCGCGGATGCCTTGCCGGTTGCACGGGGTCTTGATGTCCGTCACCCCGCTCGGACCCGGCCTGCGGCGTCCCCCCATGGTCAACGCTCGGAAGAGGGGCCGGAATATTAACCGGCTGTCCATCGGCTACCCCTTTCGGGTTCACCTTAGGGCCGCCTAACCCTGGGTGGATCAGCCTTCCCCAGGAAACCTTGGGCATTCGGTGGCCGAGATTCTCACTCGGCTCGCGCTACTCATTCCGGCATTCTCACTTCCCCGCGGTCCACCTCGCCTTCCGGCTCGGCTTCGCCCCACGGGGAACGCTCCCCTACCGCTCTCCAAGCCCGAAGGCTTGAAGAGCCCGCAGCTTCGGCACCGGGCTTGAGCCCCGTTACATTTTCGGCGCCCCCCCGCTCGACCGGTGAGCTATTACGCACTCTTTAAAGGATGGCTGCTTCTAAGCCAACCTCCCGGCTGTCTTAGCGGGGAAACATCCTTTCCCACTTAGCCCGGGTTTGGGGGCCTTAGCTGGCGGTCTGGGCTGTTTCCCTCTCGCCTACGGAGATTATCCCCCGCAGACTGACTCCCACCCATCCACCGGCGGTATTCGGAGTTTGGTTGGGTTTGGCTTGCGCCGCACCCATCCAGTGCTCTACCCCCGCCGGCTTCGAAGGTGAGGCTAGTCCTAAAACTATTTCGGGGAGAACCAGCTATTCCCAGGACCCGTCCGGCTTTTCACCGCTACCCACAGCTCATCCCAGGAGTTTTCCTCCTCCACGGGTTCGGGCCTCCCGCCGGTCTTACCCGACGTTCACCCTGGCCATGGGTAGATCGCCTGGCTTCGGGTCCGTTCCCGGTGACTCTGCGCCCTGTTCAGACGACTCGCTTTCGCTCCGGCTCCGGCCCACCGACGGGCCTTAACCTCGCCACCGAGAACGACTCGCCGGATCATACTGCAAAAGGCACGTGGTCAGGCCTTCCCCGCCGAAGCGGGAAAGGGACCCTCCCACTGTCTGTGGGCAGGTGGTTTCAGGCTCTATTTCACTCCCCTTCCGGGGTTCTTTTCACCTTTCCCTCGCGGTACTATATTCACTATCGGTCAGCGGGGAGTATTTAGCCTTGGAGGGTGGTCCCCCCAGCTTCCCGCCGGATTTCTCGAGTCCGACGGTACTCAGGCTCGGTCCCGGGAAGGAGACGCCCTTTCGCCTACGGGACTGTCACCCTCTCCGGTCGCTCTTTCCAGTGGCTTTGCAAGCCGTTCGGCTAGAGCGCCTCTTTGTGACTTCCCTCCGCCCCCGCACGGGCGGAACGGGACCGGCCTACAACCCCACCGGAGCAACGGGTGCGGCCTTTGGCACTCCGATGGTTTGGGCTCTTCCCCGTTCGCTCGCCGCTACTTGGGGAATCTCGGTTGATTTCTTTTCCTCCGGGTACTGAGATGCTTCACTTCCCCGGGTTCGCCTCCGCCTCCTACTCGGTTCGGAGGCGGATACCGCGCCTTCCGCGCGGTGGGTTGCCCCATTCGGGAATCCTCGGATCAAAGCCTGCTCGGCGGCTCCCCGAGGCTTATCGCAGCCTGCCACGCCCTTCATCGCCTCCCGCTGCCGAGGCATCCACCACCTGCCCTTACTGAGCTTGCGCGATTTCTCCACTCTATTCACTTTTCAAGGACCAAGCCGCTCCCGCCGGATCCCGTCCCTCCCAAGCTCCCCAACGCGGGGGAGAGGAGGTGTGGTTGGCGGTTGCTGGCAGCAGCGTAGTATAACACCGTCTCTGTCGGCTGTCAAGCCCCCTTCCCTTGCCCCTCGGGCCGGGAAGGGGTGGGTATCTTACCACGGGCCTCCCCGCCCTGCAAGTGATCGGGGTGACCCCCGGCAGGGGACGGACGCGGAACCCAACGGCCCAAGGGCAAGGTTGAATCGCGGAATTCCCCTTTGTACACTGTCCCACGCGATCCCACACGATCCGGGTTCGATCCGAAGGGGGGAAACCATGGCCCAGGGAAGGATGTGCGACGTCTGCGGCGTGCGTCCGGCCACGGCGCGCGTCGTGATCACGCGGGACGGACGGCGACAGACCCTTCATCTCTGCGAGGAGGACTACCGCCGCCTGCGGCGGGAGCAGGGGATGTTCTCGCCCTTAGAGTCCCTCTTCGGCTTCGGCGGGGGGCTGTTCGACGAACTCTTCGGGGACTTCCTCGAGGGCTGGGAGGACCTCGCGCCCCTGGGCGCACGGCGCCCGACGGGCTGGGGCGGCCGTGAAGGGTTAGACATCAGTGAGTACATGAGCGAGCACACCAAGGAACTCCTCCAGAAGGCCGCCGAGGTCGCCGTCGACTTCGGCAAGCGCGAGGTCGACACGGAACACCTGTTGTACGCCCTCATGGAGAGCGATGTGGTCCAAACGATCCTCAAGCAGTTCAAGCTTTCCACCCAAGACTTAAAGGGTTACATCGAGCACAACGCCCCCAAGGGGGAGCACAAGAAGCCCGAGGAGGGCGCGACCGTGCAGCTCACGGTCTCGCCCCGGGTCAAGGGGGCCCTCGAGAAGGCGTTCTACGTCTCCCGCGAGCTGGGCCACAGCTACATCGGCCCGGAGCACGTCCTCATCGCGCTCGCGGAGGAGGAGGGCTTCGCCGGGGACGTCCTGCGCAAGTACGGGCTCACCCCGCAGGCCCTGCGGCAGCAGACCGTAAAGGTCGTGGGCAAGGGCGCCGAGGAGGGCCGCGTGGAGCCGCCCTCCAACACGCCCACCCTGGACAAGTACTCCCGGGATTTGACGGCCCTGGCCCGCCAGGGGAAGCTCGACCCCGTCATCGGGCGGGCCAAGGAGATTGAAACCGTGATCGAGATCCTGGCCCGCCGCAAGAAGAACAACCCCGTCCTCATCGGGGAGCCCGGGGTGGGGAAGACGGCCATCGTCGAGGGGCTCGCCCAACGCATCGTCAAGGGCGAGGTCCCCGAGGTTCTGCGCGACAAACGCCTGGTGGAGCTCAACCTCAACACCCTGGTGGCGGGCACCAAATACCGCGGGGAGCTCGAGGAGCGCGTAAAGCAGCTTTTGGACGAGATCGTGGCCCACCAAGATGAACTCATTTTGTTCATCGACGAGATCCACACGATCGTGGGCGCAGGCCAGTCCGAGGGCGGGATGGACATCGCCAACGTCTTCAAACCCGCGCTCGCCCGCGGGGAGCTGCACTTGATCGGGGCCACCACCCTCAACGAGTATCAAAAATACATCGAGAAGGACGCCGCCCTGGAGCGACGGTTTCAGCCCGTCTTCATCGCCGAGCCCACGGTGGAGCAGACGATTCAGATCCTGCGGGGCTTAAGAGATCGCTTTGAGGCCCACCACAAGGTGAAAATCACGGACGAGGCGATCGTGGCCGCCGCCGAGCTCTCCGACCGCTACATCACGAACCGCTACCTGCCCGACAAAGCCATTGACCTCATCGACCAGGCCGCGGCCCGCGTGCGCATTCTGGCAACGTCGAGGCCCGCGGACCTCCAGGAGCTGGAAGCTGAAATTCAACAGCTCAAGCGCGAGGTGGACTACGCGGCCTCCCGGAAAGAGTTCGATCGCGCCAAGCAGCTGGAAGAAAAGCTCCAGAAGAAGCAAAAGGAGCTGGAGGAGAAAGAGGAGAAGTGGCGGCGGGCCGCCTCCACGGAGACGCCCGAGGTGCGCGCGGAGCACATTGCCGAAATTGTAAGCACGCTTACGGGCATCCCCGTGGCCGAGCTCACGGAGGAGGAGCGCGAGAAGCTCCTCAAGCTCGAGGAGAAGCTCCACGAGCGGATCGTGGGCCAGGAGGAGGCCGTCAAGGCCGTCGCCGAAGCCATAAGACTCGCAAGGGCCGGCCTGCGCGAGGGGAACCACCCCATCGCGACGTTCCTGTTCTTGGGACCCACGGGCGTGGGGAAGACGGAGCTGGCCAAAGCCTTAGCGTGGGCGGTCTTCGGCGACGAGGACGCGATGATCCGCATCGACATGAGCGAGTACATGGAGCGGCACGCCGTCGCGCGCCTGATCGGGGCCCCGCCCGGGTACGTGGGCTACGAGGAGGGCGGCCAGCTCACGGAGCGCGTCCGCCGCCGGCCCTACTCCGTGATCCTGCTGGACGAGATCGAGAAGGCCCACCCCGACGTGCACAACATCCTATTGCAGGTCTTCGACGACGGGCGGCTCACGGACGGCAAGGGGCGGGTGGTGGACTTCACGAACACCATCATCATCGCCACGAGCAACTTGGGGTCGGACATCATCCAGCAGAACCTGCACGCCCCCGAGCACTTAAAGCTCAGCTACGAGGAGCTGAAGCAGCGCCTGATGGACGTCTTGCGCGACCACTTCCGGCCCGAATTCCTCAACCGCATCGACGAGATCATCGTCTTCCACGCGCTCACGCCGGAGCAGATCCGCGAGATCGTGAAGCTCCAGCTCGAGCGGGTGCGGCGCACGGCCCGCGGCCAGGGGATCGAGCTGGAGTTCGACGATACGCTCATCGACTACCTCGCCGAGGTGGGCTATCAGCCCGAGTTCGGGGCGCGGGAGCTCAAGCGCCGGATCCGCACCGACGTCGAGTCGAAGCTCGCCTCCGCCATGCTCCGGGGGGACGTCCAAGAGGGCGATCGCGTCCGGATCCTATACGATCGCCAAAAGGGCGAGGTCGTCTTCGACGTCCAGCGGGCAGAGGGCCGGGGGGACGAACCCCGGGAGTACGAGAAGGAGCAAGAGAAGGAGAAGGCAAAGGCGGAAAGGACGCGAACGAAATCGAAGCGGTCCTCCACCTCCCGGGGGAAATCCAAGGAGAAGGAAGAGGAGCCGAAGGGGGACTGAGCCCGGCCGATGTCGAGGGATGCCGAGCGGGAGCCGATGCCCGACGGGCGCGAGGAAGAGGGGCGCAGGCGGGTGGAGTTCTACTTTTGGGTCCACCAGGCCCTGCGCAAGTACGTCGAGGTCACCCTCGATCTCATCCTGGCCGTGCTGGTCTTCGTGACCTTCGTCTTCATCGCGCGGACGATCTACACCCTCGGCGCCTACCTGGCCACGAGCGCCGCGATCGACATCGCGTTTGTGGTCTCGGAGGTGATGTTCGTCTTCATCCTCATCGAGGTCGTCCGCATTCTCATCATCTATTTGGAGTACCACCGGGTGGCGATCGACACGATGGTGGAGATCGCGATCGTGGCCGTGCTGCGTGAGGTGATCCTCAACGGGGTCACCCACCTCGAGCCCATTGTGCTGGGGGCCGTGACCCTGTTCCTCGGGATCCTGGGGTTGCTGCTGCGCTACGGCGGGCTGCGCTACACGGGGCCCGAGATCGTAAGCCAACCCCGGCCCTTCTTCGCCCGCCGCGCGCCCGCGACGCGCTCCGGCCCGAAGAAGCCCTCGTAGGGGCGTGATTCCATGAGCGTGGTTCAGTCCCCGAGCTCTTCGGGGGAGACGGGCTTCTCGCCCCAGAGGCCCTCCAGATCGTAGAAGCGGCGGGCCTCCTTGTCGAAGACGTGCACGATCACGTCCCCGTAGTCGAGCACGATCCAGACGCTCGAGTCGAAGCCCTCCCAGGCGAGCGGCTCGCGGGGGAGGCCCTCCTTGACATTCTCGGCGATGGCCCGCAGCTGCTTGGGGTTGTCCGCCTCCGTGATGACGAAGTAGTCCGTCCCCAAGGGGGCGTCGGCCACGTCGAGGATGACGGTCTCCTCGCCCTTCTTCTCCTCGATGAGCCGGAGGATCTCGCGTACCAGTCCTGCGGTCGTAAGCGCGCGCATGGGCATGTCGGAGGCGCCCGACCCGGCCCTAGGGGAGCTCGGGGATGGCCAGCAGGGCGTCCGGGTCGAAGTCGCCCCCTAGAATAAGGACCGCGTCGGCCTCGGTCAACTCCACCCCGCGCTCCTGCGGGGGCACGGCGGTGTTGGCCAAAATCTGGGCGATCTTCGCCAGGCGGTCCTCCCCGAAGGCGGCTTGGGTCTCCTGGGAGAACGCCTCCGGCGGGACGACCTTGAGAGGGGCCTTGAGGCTGGCGACCAGCCGTTGCGCCTTCTCCTCGCTGCCGGAGACGTTGATGAGGTACGAGTTGGGATAGTCGAGCGCGTCCGCGTTCCAGTAGGCCACGATCTGGAACCCCTGGGCCTCGAGGTGCTCGCTCACCCGGCGGGCGAGCCCCATGCGTTTGACCTCGTCGGGGTGGCCGTTGAGGACGATCACCCGCACGTCCCGATTCGTGGTGACCTCGCGCTCGTAGAAGAACTCCTCCACCAGCGCTGCGGCCTCGACGGGCTCCACCAAGAAGTAGCTCGTCCCGTCGATCACCTTGGCGTAGCCGGGCAGCACCGCCGTCTTCAGCGCCTCCGGCCCCAGGGTCCGGAGATGATCCCCCAAGCGGAGAGCGTCCACCAGGGAGAGGTTCGTCTGGACGGACTCGAACGCCGTTCGGATGAGCCCCCGGATCTCGGAGGGGCCCAGCTCCAGCTCCGAGAGCCGTTGGGCGAGCGCCTTCAAGAACCCCTGCTGCCGCCGGATGCGGGCGAGGTCGCTCTCCTCCCCCCGGTAGCGCCAGTACAATAAAGCTTGTTCCCCCGTGAGGACTTGGGGGCCCGCGGGCAGGTCGATCACCAGGTCCTGCTTGGTGTCCTCGTAGTAGATGGGCTCCTCCAGCGTGAGGGGGAGCCCCCCGATCGCGTCGATGAGGGTGATAAAGCCCCGGTAGTCCACCACGACGTGCCAGGGGATCTCCACGCCCAGGAGCTCCGAGACCAAGCGGCGGCTGAGCTCGGGCCCCCCGTCTTGATAGGCCGCGTTCAGCTTGTGGACGGAGCCGTCCTCGTATTTGACCCGCAGGTCCCGGGGGATGGAGAGCACCTTGACCTCGTCTTCTTCTACGCGCACCAGGAGGATCGTGTCCGTCCGGCGCTGGCCCTCGAACTCGTCGAGGCCCAGCACCAAAATGTGTTCCTCGGTGGGCTGCACGGCGCGGGAGGGTTCGCCCTCCCGGTAGTACCAGTAGACGGAGAGTGCCCCCAGCGCGAAGACGGCCGCCACCACCGCAAGCGAGAGTCGGCTTCTCATCGGTCCCCCTTCTCCCTTCCTTCGTCCCTTCCCGCTGCTTCGATCCCCGCTGTCCCGCTCCCGACGGCCTCCGTTGTACGCCCCCGGGGACGGGCTGTCAAGGACGCCGGTCTCCTCCGGGCCCCAAACGCCGGAACTTTTCCCCCCGCCGAGGGTATAAGGGGGATGGACGGCCGGACACGGGTGCGGTCGGAAGGTCCCGAACGGGGAGTTCCCAAGTGCGCCGTTTCGCAGTCTAGGAACTTGCAGGCGTCGTTATAATGTGCGGAGACCGTAAGCCCCGAGGAGGAGATCATGAGCGCCAGAGAGGGATACGAGCGGCTCGAGCAGGAGCAGGGGCGGACCTCGGCGGGCTCGACGGCCACGATCTCCGTCCAGGAGATCGCCCGGCGGCTCAAGGGCGAACAGGTTCCCGACAAGTACAAAGCCTATACCTTCCCCGAGTACGTGGAGATGGTCCTCGAGGACCCACGGCTGATCCGAAACGCCTACCAGCGCCTTTATGACATGATCCTAAGCCACGGCGTCGAGCGCAAGAAGCGCAACGGGCGCGAGATCGTCCGCTACAAGTTCTTCGACGACCCCTTCGGCCGCGGCACCGACGCCGTCTTCGGCGTCGACGACGCCCTCAAGGATTTAGTTGACATCTTCGAGGCCGCGGCCAAGGGCTTAGGACCCGAACGAAGAATTATTCTGCTTCACGGCCCCGTGGCCACGGCCAAATCGACCATCGGGCGCCTCCTGCGCCGCGGGTTGGAAGAGTATTCCAAGACAGAGGACGGAAGGCTCTATACCTTTGAGTGGGACGTGAGCGCCTTCGACGACGAGCCCTCCTCCACCGTGCCCTGCCCCATCTTCGAGGAGCCCCTACGGCTCATCCCCACCCCCGAGCGGCGGGCGCTCATCGAGCGCCTCAACCAGATCTTCAAGGAGGAGTACAACGGCGCCTACGAGCTGGACGTCGAGGGGGAGCTGTGCCCCAAGTGCCGCTTCTACTTCAATCGTTATATGGAACGCTACCACGACGACCTGGAGAAGGTCCTCCAGCACGTCACCGTCCGCCGCTTGATCTTAAGCGAACAAGACCGCCGCGGGATCGCCACCTTCGAGCCCAAGGACAAGAAGAACCAGGACGAGGAGGAGCTCACCGGCGGGATGAACTGGCGCCTGGTGCAGGTCTACGGCTCCGACTCCGACCCGCGGGCCTTCAACTACGACGGGGAACTCTGCATCGCCAACCGCGGCATCTTCGACGGCGAGGAGCTGCTCAAGCTCCAGGAGGAGTTCCTCTATGATTTCCTCCACGCCACCCAGGAGCACGTCATCAAGCCCAAGAAGAACCCCCGCATCTACATCGATACCGTCATTCTAG
>JALUUA010000068.1 GCA_027021605.1 Candidatus Bipolaricaulota bacterium
CATTCCCGTGTCACATTGGATCACCTCCTGAGGGAAAATTCTCTCACTCCGAGAGCTTGCCCTCAGGAGGTCTCTCTTTCAAAACTGGGTACGTGCCAGGGGCAAGCTCAAAGAAATGATTAGCTCTGGGTGAGGGTTTCGACCGTAATCTCGCGGAAGGCCGTCTCCTCCTCCCCGTCGTCGGGTCGGAAGTACAAGCGCTCAAAGCCGATGACCTCGCCCGTCTGGCGGTCTTTGATGAGAATGATCCCCTCTCCCGTCTCCTCGCACACTTGGTCCGGGGAGGGCTCCCGCCAGTAGACCGTCAGGGTCTCCCCCTGCGGATCGTAGATCACGCGGATGCGGGCCACAGGCGCTCTCCTTCCTTGATGCGATCCGTGAGGTAGCTTGTGATGATAAATCCCTTTCCGTCAAGCTTTCGTACGACCACGGTCAAATGATACGGCGGATGGGAGCGGTAGAACAAGTAGACCTGCGGGTCTTGGCGGCTGCGGCGGACCTCCTCAGGCTCCCGCAGACAACGGCGGATCTCCGCTCGCTTGTCTGAAATCTCGGGATGCTTGCGACAAAGAAGCTCCCAGTAGCGACGTGTGGTCCGCACCGAGAACCCCAAAGGGGTAGGCTCCGTGAAGAGAAGCTCCTCGGGAGAAGGCTGAGCCCTCGCCATGGCTTTAAAGGGTAGTAAGCTGCCGGAGGAGGAGTCAAGGTCAAGGTCTAGGTCGAGTCGGCAAGCGGTCCAAGGACTGCAACTTGCGGGTGATTTCATAGAAATCCTCAAAGGGTTGGTAGGGAATCCCCTCGCGCTCGCAGCCCTCCGCTAGCCTCCGCCTCGCGAAGACGAGATGGGCCTCGCGTGCCGGACAGAGGTCGTTCGAGCCGTCCCCGACGTAGACGATGAACTCGCTCCCCTGAGCCCGCTGTTGAAGAACGGCCTGCTTGCACAGGCCCACCCGGCAAGCGCAGTCCTCCCGGACGTAGGGAAGCTCGATCCCGCAGAAGCGCCCGTCCCCGTGGAAGAGCGCGCGGTTGCAATACACTTCTACACCCGCGAGCCCCGCCCGCTCCAGCATGGCCTCCACCATCACGTCCAGCGCTTCAGAGACGATCACCAACTCCCAGCCCCGCTCCCGGCAGAAGCGGGTGAACTCGACGAAGCCGGGGCGTAGCGCCAGCGTCCGGGCGAATGCCTCAAAGTCCGTGCGGCTTCCTGACAAGAGCGAAAAGCCCTTGACCACCCGATCGCGAAAGGTGATCGCGCCGCGGTCGAAGCGGCGGTCCAGCTCCCGCCAGTCCGCGACGGCGAAGCGGTCCAGCAAGCGATTCGAGGCGATCTCCGCGGCCGCCGTGCCGTCGAAGTCCACGAAGACGATGGGTGCGATGGCCGAATCCCCCTTGCCTTGCTGATCCCAGTGTGCTGGGATCGCCAGTATAGCGTAGGGAAACGGGCAACTCCAGCCTCATCTCCCGGCGAGGACTTGACAAACGAAGAAGAAAAGAACTATGCTCTCCTCTGCAAAACCAAGAGCCGGAGACAGGAGAAGAGCAGGGAAGAGGAAAGAGCCACAAAAGGAGGGAGCCATGGAGAAGCAAACGTGGCTTGCGGTATTCCTCTTGGCGCTCCTGGCGGTGCTTCCGGTATCCCACCCCGTTTGGCTCACGGCCGCACAGCCCCCGGGGGCTCCAGAGGTCGTGATCAACGAGGTCGGCTGGGCGGGGACGGCCGCCAGCTCCCGGGACGAGTGGATTGAGCTGCGGAACAACACCAACCGCGACATTGATCTTACGGGCTGGACGCTGCGCTGGCGCGCGGGCGAGGAGGAGATCATCATCCACTTCGGCTCTGAAGACGGCAACACCAAGGAGATCCGACGGACGGTCATCCCCGCCCGCGGGTTCTATCTGCTGGAGCGCACCGACGACGAGACGATCCGGGACATCGAGGCCGACTTGATCTACACGGGCGCGCTGCGCAACTCCGGGGAGTCCCTGCGCCTGGTGGACCCCGACGGCAACGTGGTGGACACGGCCAACCTCGACGGGGAGGGCGAGGGATGGCCCGCGGGCACCACCGGCGACGTCGCCGAGGGAGAGGTGCCGTTTGCCAGCATGGAGCGGGTAGATCCCACGGCCCCCGACCGCCCGGAGAACTGGGCCTCCAACGACGGGGTGATCCGCAACGGCCGCGACGCCGCAGGGAACCTGATCAACGGGACCCCCAAGGCGGAGAACTCCCGGAAGAAGACGAACTAACGGGCCAATCGCAATCCGGCCGACAAGACAACTAGCAAGCCAAATAGACAGCCGGCAAATTAGAGGGCTAGCGGGCCAACCCGCTACATAGCGAGCTTGCTGGATATCTACCCAGAAAGCTAAACCGCAAGCAAGCTAACTTTCTAGCTGTCTAGCCGACTAAAGGGCCCAGGCGCTCATCTCGAGCCAGGAGCGGATCTCGGGGAGGAGGCGCTCCGTCTCGATCTCCCCGGCGCGCGCCGGGCCCTCGACCTCCTCCAGCGAGAGGGCCTTGATGTGCTGGACGGCGGGCCTCAGGATCAGGAGCCGGTCGCCGTAGCGCTCCTTGGCCAAGGCCAGTTGCAGCCGGGTGAGCTCCCGCAACAGGATCGATTCGGCCTGCAGCAGCACCTCAAAGCTGCTGGTGGGCTCCTCGGTATACAGCTCGGCGCTCACGTCCACGGCGATCACCCGATCCGCCCCCAGGAGGGAGAAGGCCACGTCCGCCGGGACCCGATTCACGAGCCCCCCGTCCACCAAGAAGCGCCCGTCGATCTCCACGGGGTAGTGGATCCCGGGGATCGCCACCCCAGCGGCCATCGCCCGGCCCAGCGAGCCCTCCGTGAGCACGACCTCCTCGCCGGTGTCGATGTCGGCCGTCACCACGGCGAACGGGATCTTCAGATCCGCGAACTCCTGGCCGCGGGTGAACAGCTCGAAGAACTCGACGAGGGCTTGGGTGCTCTCCGGGTCGGCGCGGCGCCAGTCGAGCTTCGTAAACAGCTCCGCCGCCGTGTTCCCCAGCACCCCCCACACGGAGCTGTGGGGAAAGCCCAAGAGCTTGTTGAGGTCCAAGCGCTTGAGGACCTCCTCCAGCTTGGTGAGGTCGACCCCGCCCGCGTAGGCGCCGCCGATGACGGCTCCCATGCTCGTCCCCGCCACCGCGTCGACGGGGATGCCCGCGCGGTCCAGCGCCCGCAGAACCCCCAGGTGGGCGTACCCCCGGGCGCCCCCGCCGCCGAGCGCCAGGCCCAGCCGGGGGCGGTTCTCGCCCTCCTCCCGCCTGCGGGATCTTCGCGGTCGGTTTCGCGCCGGAGTTCGGCTTCGAGTGCCCATAGCGAAAGGCCCTCCGCGGGCATTATACCCGCAGAGGGCCTCGTCT
>JALUUA010000069.1 GCA_027021605.1 Candidatus Bipolaricaulota bacterium
GGCGGAGGCCGCGCTCTTGGACGGCAAGAACGTCGTCCAGACCCAGAGCTACGGCCCCGAGGCGCGCTTGGGCGCCAGTCGCTCCGAAGTTGTTATATCAAAGAACAAGATCGCCTACCCCCAGGTCACAAAGCCCGACGTGCTCCTCTGCCTGTCCCAGGACGCCTTCCGCAAATTTATTCACAAAACCCGGGAAGGTGCCGTTGTGCTTCTGGACGCCACCAACGTCGACTTCGACGAGGGCGAGATCCCCGAGGGGGTGGGAAAGGTGTACGCGCTGCCGCTTACGGCCACGGCGGCGGCGCTGGGCAGCAAGGTCGTGGCGAACGTCGTGGCCCTAGGGGCGATGAACGCGCTCCTGGGGCTCGTCTCCCCTGAGAATTTGAGAAGGGCCGTGGTCGGTCGGGTCCCGGCCCGCTTCCGGGAGCTGAACGAGCGGGCCCTCGAGGAGGGCGTAAAACTAGGAGCGCCAGGAGGAGAGCGGGCGGTGGTGGCGTAGTAAAAGCGCCTGATCGGAAATGAAATGAAGGGAGGGGAAATGGAGATCCGGGTGCGCTGGGACGAGCAAGAGGCGCTGGGCAAGTCGGCGCAGCTCCTGGCGGAGTGCCGCGAGCGGGGCTCCCCGTGCTGGGCCCTGCAGGCGGTCCTCGACGCCGTGATCGAGGGGATGGGTCCCTGGTGGCTGGCCCACTTCCTGGCGACCACGCCGAACCGCGCGGCCGCCGAAGCACTCGAAGGCTATCTGAAAGAGCGCTGGCCCGCCTACGCGGAGACGATCGCCCATCTCCGGGTGGCCACCGACTGGTCGGGCGAGACGAGCGAGCTGGAGCGGGAGTTCGGCGGCGACTGAGAGCCAAAGAAGGGCTTGCAAGTCCGGGCGCGCATCGCCTAGAATGCGCCTGTGACTGCCCCAGCGAGCCAGCGCCTTGGTAGCGTGCTGATTGCCAACCGCGGCGAGATCGCCGTGCGGGTGATCCGCGCCTGCCGCGACCTCGGCCTGCGGGCCGTTGTCATTTACTCCGACGCCGACCGGGAGGCCCTCCACGTGCGCCTTGCGGATGAGGCGTATCGCGTCGGCCCCGCTCCCGCCCCCGAGAGCTACCTCAACACGCACAAAATCCTCGAGATCGCCCGGGAAGCGGGCTGCGAGGCGATCCACCCCGGGTACGGCTTCCTGGCCGAGAACGCCGAATTCGCCCGACTCGTGGAGCGAAGCGGGCTCCTCTGGGTGGGGCCGCCCCCGGAGGCGATGGAGCTCGTGGGCGACAAGCTGGCCGCCCGGCGGACGGCCCAGCGGGAGGGCGTCCCCACCGTCCCCGGGGTCTACAAACCCCTCCGCACCCTGGAGGAGGCCCTCCAGGCGGCGAAAGAAGTGGGCTATCCCCTGCTGCTCAAGGCCGCGGCCGGGGGCGGCGGCAAGGGGATGCGCCTCGTCTCCGATGAGCGGGAGCTCAAAAGCTCCTTCGAGCGCGCCGTCTCCGAGGTCGAGCAGGCGTTCGGGGACCCCTCGGTCTATCTGGAGCGCTACGTCCCCAGGGCCAAGCACATCGAGGTGCAGATCTTAGCGGATCAACACGGGAACGCTGTGCACCTCTACGAGCGGGAGTGCTCCGTCCAGCGACGCTACCAAAAGCTCATCGAGGAGACGCCCGCGCCCCTGCTCCCCCCGAAGCAGCGGGAGGAGATGGGCGAAGCGGCCCTCACGATCGCGAAGGCCGTGGGCTATCAGAACGCGGGGACCGTGGAGTTCCTCTACGACGTCGAGCAGAAGAGGTTTTACTTTCTGGAGGTGAACGCCCGCATCCAGGTGGAGCACCCCATCACGGAGATGACGACGGGCGTGGATCTGGTGCAGTGGCAGCTGCGCATCGCCCAGGGCCAGCCCCTGGACTTTTCGCAGGGGGACGTCCACCCCGAGGGCGCGGCCATTGAATTTAGAGTGTACGCGGAGGACCCCGACCGGAACTTCCTCCCCTCCACGGGTCGCATCCGAGAGCTGCTCTGGCCCTCGGGGCCGGGGATTCGCATCGACACAGGGGTCGAGCGCGGGGACACCGTGAGCCCGTATTACGACCCGCTGCTGGCCAAGCTCATCGTCTGGGGGGAGTCCCGGGAGGAGGCGATCGAGCGGGCGCAGCGGGCTCTGGAGGAGACGATCATCGTGGGGGTAGCGACCACCGTCGGCTTCCACCTCGAGACGCTGGAGGACGAGCGCTTTCTTCAGGGATCGTACACCACGGACTTCGTGGCCACCCTCAAGCGCCAGGGGCTCGCACCCCGGGAGCGGGCGCTCCTGGCCGCCGCGGCGGCCCTCAAGCACGATCAGGAACAGCGGGCGCTTCGGGAAGCCCTGCGGGCCCAAGATAAAGCCCAAGAGGCGCTCTGGAGGTGGGCTCCGCGGTGAGCGGCCCCGAGCGCGCCCGGAAATACGCCGTCGTCGTGGGGGGCGACCTCGTCGAGGTGGAGCTCCGCGCGGAGGGGGAGGCCGTCCGCGCCCGCGTCAACGGCGAGTATTTTTCGCTTCAACTGCGGAAGAAGGAGGGCACCTTGGGCGTGTATATGCTTACGTGGGATGACCGCTCGGTGCCGCTATGGATCAAGGGGCGGGGGCGGCAATACCGCGTGCTCTGGCGGGGGCGGGCCCTTTCGCTCACGGTGGAGCCCCTCCGGGTCCACAAGCTCCGGGAGCGCTTTCGGGGTCGGGGCGCGGCCGCCGAGCGAGACGTGGAGGAGGTTCGGGCCGTCATGCCCGGGCTGGTCGTGCAGGTGGCGGTCCAAGAGGGCCAGCGGGTCGAGCCCGGCGACGGCCTGCTCGTGATCTCGGCCATGAAGATGGAGAACGAGATCCGCGCACCCCGCGCAGGAGTGATTGAGCGCGTAAACGTCAAGGAAGGCCAGGAGGTGCGCAAGGACGAGCTGCTCTGCGTGATTCGCCCGGAAGGGCCGCACGAGGAGGTCCGGTAGATTATGAAGGCGAAGCGCGAGTTCTTCGTAGTGATCGAGGAAGGCGAAGACGGCTACTACATCGCCGAGGTTCCCCAACTCCAGGGGTGTTACACGCAAGCCAAAAGCCTCGACGAACTGTTAGAGCGCGTCCGGGAAGCGATCGCGCTCTGCCTGGAGGAGGATGCTCGCATCTCCGAGGATGCATTCCGGGAGGGCCTTTCATGAGCGGGAAGGCATCCGAAGGCAGCCCCATCCGGAAGGAGCGCAAGGAGCGCTTCCTCACGGACTCCGAGATCGAGCTCAAGCGCTTCTACACCCCGCAAGATCTCGTGGAGAGGGGCTGGTCCTACGAGGAGCGGCTGGGCTACCCCGGCGAGTACCCCTACACCCGTGGGATTTACCCCACCATGTACCGCGGGCGCCTGTGGACCATGCGCCAGTA
>JALUUA010000070.1 GCA_027021605.1 Candidatus Bipolaricaulota bacterium
GTCGATGCCCACCGCGCGCACCCGGCCCTCCAGGCCGAGCTTTTGGGCGCACTCCAGGGCGTAGAAGCCGAAGGTCCCGATGCCGCAGCCGACGTCCAAAACGCGAATTTCACGCTGAAGCGCCCGAGCCCGCAGTTGGCGTTCGAGTTCGTCGCGGACGAAGGCGGCTCGGTTCTGAATGCCCTTCACGAACGCGCTTTTGAGGAGCCAGCGGTCCAGGCCCCGAGGGGAGTCCGCCTCGTGGACGAGGAAGTCCACGAACTCCCAGCCGCCCGTCGGGTAGGCCCCGATGAGGTAGGCCCACTCGCTTACTCCCCGGAAGAGGGCGCGCAGGCTCCCCCTCCCCCACCCCTGGGCCCGAATCTCCTCCCGAAGGTCTGCGAGGAACTCCCCCAGGGAGCGATGGCCGACCCGGTAGATCTCCACGCCGTCGCGCAGCACGCGTCTCATGAAATCCCTCCTTTGTCAAGAAGTGATCAACGAAATCCGACGGTCAAGAACCGAAGCGTTTCGTTTAGGAGGGACAGTGCGGGCCGTTAAAGAGGACTTGAATCAGCTTGGGGAGGGTCCGTCTCTCCGCTTCCGTTAGGGAAGGTAAAGCCGTGCTTGGGGGTTCGCGTGTGAGGGGTTCAGCGCCGACAAAGGCGCTCACCCTCTCGTGCGGGTTTGTCTAGACGCGAGGGCCCGAGATGTCTACGGCCCTCAACAAAGATAACCTCCTCGACGCATGGCATCCTCCCTATGCGGACTTTTGCGGTCGGAGTTTAGCGGCTCACGCAGCCCGTGTCAAGGGAGCGGCCTTGGGGGCGTACCAGTCCTCGCGGGTGAGGGGCAGGCCGCTTCGGCCCCGGTCGGGTTTTACGAGGAGCGCCTGGTAGACGTTGAGCTTCCCGATCTCGAAGTGGTACGCGGACCCGGCCATGAAGAGCCGCCAGATGCGATAAACGGCCTCGCCCGCCACGCGGACGACCTCGTCGTGGCGGGCCTCGAGGCGCCGGACCCAGTGGCGCAGCGTGAGCGCGTAGTGCTCCCTAAGTGATTCCAGATCCCGCACCTCGAAGCCCACGTCGGCGGCGGCCCGGAGCGACACGTGGATCGGGTGCAGCTCCCCGTCGGGGAACACATACCGCTGGATGAACTGCCCCTGTTTGAAGAGCGTCCGCATCCACCCACTCGGCGCGTCGCTCGGGGTGGGGCCGGGCCCGACCGTGATCCCGTGGTTCAGAAACACGCCCCCGGGCTTGAGGAGCGACCAAGCCTTCTCAAAGTAGACGGGGAGCTTCTCCACGCCCACGTGCTCGACCATCCCGACGCTTACGATCTTGTCGAAGGGGCCCTCGCCGGGGTCCACGTCGCGGTAGTCCCTCACCTCCACGCGGCAGCGATCCTCGAGCTCCCGCTCCCGGATGCGGCGCCGGGCGAACTCCGCCTGCGGGGGGCTGAGCGTGATCCCCAGGGCCTCGACCCCGTAGTTTTGGGCGGCGTGGAGGACGAGCCCGCCCCAGCCGCAGCCGATGTCCAGCAAGCGCTCCCCCGGCTTAAGGCGCAGCTTGCGGCAGATGTAGTCGAGCTTGGCCTCTTGGGCTGCGTCGATGTCCTCCTCGCCCGTGCGGAAGTACGCGCAGGAGTACACCATGTTCTTGTCGAGCCACAGGGCGTAGAAGTCGTTGCCCACGTCGTAGTGGTAGCGGACGGCGACTCGATCGCGCTCCTTGGAGTGGCGTCGGCCGCGGAGCCGGGCCGCCTCCCGCCCCGGTTGAGTGGGCGGAGCCAGGCGCGCCGCCCGGCGCAACACGCGCACGAAGCGCAGCAGTTCTCCCAAAGAGAAGCGCGGACGGATGAAGTGCTCCCGCAGCGCGAAGGCCGCGATGAGGTCCCCCTCGACGTCGAAGTCGCCCCGGATGTACGCCTCGCCCAACGTGAGGTCCGAGGGCGGCCAGAGCATCCGCCCCAGCGAGCCCGGATGCTCGAGCACCAGCGTGAACTTCGCGGGATGCCCCGGATCGGGCTCGATCACCTCGCCGTCCCAAAGCCGCACGGCGAACTCCCGGGGATGGATGGTCTCTAAAAGGCGCTCCAGCACCGCGCGGACCTCCGCTTCGACCTTGACGAATCGCCGTCGTGCGGGCACGCGAGTCGCTTGGGCCATCGCTCTCCCCTCCCTTGACGGTTTCTTTCTACCCGAAGGCCCCGCTCTCCATCAAGTTGTGGAGGCTCACGCCTGCGGGTCTTCATCGGGGCGGGAGCGGGAACCGGGGGCGGCTGCGGTCGGCACCGGCGCAGCGGCGGGAGGAGCCTCCACGGGCAGCGGGCGCAATCGTAACAAGAGTACGGGCAGGAGCACGAGATCGCCCACGAGCGCGAAGAGCATCGTAAGCCCGATCAGAAGCCCGAAGTAGATCGTTCCCTTAAACGTCCCCAGCAGCAGCACGCTGAAGCCCGCCAGCAGGATGACGGACGTAAAGGCGATGGCCTGGCCCACCGTCCTGGACGTTTGAACCAACGCCCGGCGGTAGTCCCCCGAGGTGTTCAGTTCGCGGCGGAAGCGCGTGAGGAAGTGGATCGTATCGTCGACGGCGATCCCCAGCGCCATCCCCGCGACGGTGGACGTCGCCGCGTCCAGCGGGATGCCGAAGAGGCCCATCACCGCGAACATCAACAGAATGGGAAGCCCATTGGGGATCAAGCTGAGCAGCCCGAGCTTCCACGAACGCAGGAGCGCGACCATGAGCAGGGTGATCAACACCAAAGCCAGCGCGAGGCTCTTGATCTGGCTTAGGGTGAGCTTCTTAAGCATCGCCTCGACGAGCACCACCGTGCCCGTCGCTTTCACGCTAAGGCCCAGCTCCTGGGCATAATCCGTGAGGGCCTCGCGCAGCGCGCCGTACGCGCGGCTGGGGAGGGTATCTGTGATGACCGTCAGGCGCCCCGCGGAGTAGTCGCCGCTTACGAGTTCGCGCAGCTCCCCGCCGCCGGAGAACTCGTAGAGCAGCAGTGCCTGGGCGATCTCGCGGGCCGTCTCAGGGATTCTATAGTGCTGAGGGTCGTCCCCGTGCAGCGCTTGGTTGATCCGCTTGACGTAGTCGACGAGGGAGATCGTCTTGCGCACGCCCTGCTGCTCGAGGGCGAACGCGGCGAGTTCCTCCATCTTGCGGAGCACCGCGGGCGAGCGGAGCGCGTCCCGCTCCCCCTCGACGATCAGCTCCAGATTGTAGAGCCCTGTGAGGTTCTCCTCGATGAAGGCGTAGCTCCGCTGGAGGGGGTGGTCGTCGCGGAGCCACTTGAGCCCCAGGGTCTCGGCCTCCAGCCGGGAGGCCCCCCAAAGCCCGACCAGCACGACCGCGACGGCTCCCCCGAGCACGAGCTTGTGGTGATGTAGCGTCGT
>JALUUA010000071.1 GCA_027021605.1 Candidatus Bipolaricaulota bacterium
TCCCGGGCTTTGCGGAATGCCTCCTCGCACCAGGGCCACCAGTCCACGGGGTTGTGGGCGTGCTGCAGCAGATAGGGGCTCTTCTCGCGGATGAGGCGGTTGGGGCTCACCCTAGATCCTCGCTTTGTAGCTTTGCGAAAGCCTGTTGGAAAAAGTGCGTCTACGACACGCGATAGACATAGGCGTCCTCGATAAACAAGTTGTCCACAACGCTCTTCGATAAGCGAACGGACGAAACCTCCGGCCCTGTACGGAGCAATCGGCGCAGGGATCGAATGCGCTCGTCGTTGGGGCTTACCACCGAGATGGAAGCCAGGGGCAGCCGTTCCTCGGGAGGCAGCTTCTGCAGGATGGCTTGGATTTGTTGATAAACTTCCCTGGGACCCTGGGACTCCACGAGAGGAGTTGCCAGCAAAAAGCGCCACTCTTCGGCCTCCGCTGCGTACCACCACAGGGCTGCATCGAGGGGAAACCCTTCGCGATCGAGGGCAGCGAGCAGCTTTCTTCCGCCTTCAATCTGCTCTTTTACCAATGTTGGCGTATCCATCGCAGTACTCCGTCCTTGCGATTGACGATGGCGGAATAGAGATCTTCGGCCTCCCGCCTCGTAGGACGCCGATATCGGCTGTCCACATCCCACTCCTTCACCACGGCCCAGTTGGCCTCGAATGCCGGGCTTCTTAAGATTTCCTGTTCTAAAGATGGCTTCAGCCCGGCCACGCGCACCAGCTTCGTAAGATCGTGTGTATAGCTCTCCATGACGACCCTCTTGTCGGGGAACTCGTAGCGACGAGTTCGCTTGGCAATACACGCTTTAAGACCGCATTCAATTGCATATCCGGCTAAGTGATAGGCACCCTCGTAGCACCCTGCGCGTAGCAGCACTCGCGCTTCCTTGAGTCGGAGTCGGGCCAAAGCGCGCAACGTCTCCCGGTCCATCGCTCCTGCTCAGTTTAATGCTCGTTAGCAGGGGGATCAACGTCCAGCGATGTCGAGGCGAAGCAACCTCAGGAATGAGCCTCAAAGCTCTACGAATTCCACGGCGTCCGCGGCCGGGTCCACGACGCAGACCGTCCCCGTGTTGTGCGCCCCGGGGTTGATCACCCTTGTCTTCCCGATGCGTTCGTCCCGCGGCCGGTGCGTGTGGCCGTGGAAGACGTAGTCGAACTCCTGTCGCCACAGGAGCTCCTTGAGCAGCGAGGAGTCGTCCCCGTGGCAGAGGGCGATCCTCTTGCCCCCCAGCTCCCCCTCCCAGCTTGGGCCGTAGAAGACGAAGGCGGGGCCGGCGATCTCCTCCGCGGCCTGCCGGATCGCTTCGGGGTAGAGGTCCATGTTCCCCTGGGCCAAGTACAGCCGAAAGCCCTCGAAGAGCGGGAGCATCTCGGGGGAGGTGAGGTCGCCGCAGTGCACGATGACGGAGATCCCCCGCTCCCGGAACGCGCGGAGCGCCTTCTCGACAAATTCCCGGCGATCGTGGGAGTCGCTCATCACCCCGATGCGCATCGCGGCCTCCTTCCGGGGCGTATAATAGCCGTGGGGTCCATACGATGCACGCTCGAGGGGCCGTGGAAATCATCCGAAGGGGCCTGTGGGTTGGGGTCAAGAACCTCGCTGTTCTCCTGGTGGGGCTCTGGCTGCTGGGGACGGTTTCGTTTCTGTGGGTCGCGGTCGCCGGGGGCGACCTGGGGGGCATCTACACGGGGGGCCTTCCGCCCGGAGCCCGGGAGGAGGCGCGGCGGGAGCTTCAGCTGGAGCAGCCCTCCCTCCCCCGAGCCTATGCGGCGTACTGGGCAAACCTCCTTACGGGCCGGTGGGGCTATTCGGTCCTCTACTACCCGCGGACCGTCGTGGACGTGCTGGGCGAGCGGCTTCCCCGCTCCCTGTTGCTGTTGGGGGGCGCGCTGCTGGCGGGCCTTGGGCTCGGCCGTGCCCTTTCCCGGCTCCTGAACCACCCGCGCCCGGGGTTGAGTCTGACTGCCCGCTTCGGGGCGTTGGGACTGGCCACCCTTCCCCTCCCCCTTGCGGTGTTGCTTCCGGACCATGTGCTCGGCTATCGCCTGGGCTGGTTCCCCTACGGCCAGACGCTCGACCCCCTGCTGTGGCGCGACTTCCCCGACGCGAGCGTCAACGGCGTCCTCCTCCGCTTGGGGCTTTCCCTCGTCCTCGGGCTCGGGTTGGGGGGCCTCCTCGCCGCGCTGGCAAGGCGGGTCCCACTCCCACTCCCGCTCCTCCTCCGAACGGGGGCGCCCCCCTTGGGCCTCGTCGTGGGCACCCTTCTCGGCGGGCTCCTCTTCCTGGGGGAGCGGCTCCCCCTGGGGGCGGACCTCCTGCGGCACCTGGCCCTCCCGTGGCTGACCCTCACCCTGTATGCCGGGGCCGGGTATGCGCTGCTCCTCCGGAGCGACTTCTTCCCCGGCGGGGGGCGCGCGCACGGATTGGGCTCTTGGGCCCTGTATCTCGCCTGGGTTCTCGCGCTGCTCCCGGCCGTGGAAGCCACGTACCACTGGCTGGGGCTCGGGCCCCTGCTCAGCCGGGCCCTCCTGGCCGCCGACCTCCCCCTGCTGCAGGGGCTCAGCTTCACGCTCATCGGCCTGCTCGCCTTGGGCGTGCTCGCATACAAGATCCAGGAGGAGCTGCGCCCCGAGCCGGGGCGGTGGCGGTGGCGGTGGGGCGACCGGGTCGGCCCGGCTCGGGAGGCGAAGGGGGCCGCCGGGAGGGATCGCTTCCGACGGGCGGCCTTTCGGGTAGGGTTCCTGGTGCTGTTGGGATTGGGGGTGGTGGGGGCGCTGCACCCGTGGCTGCTGGAGACGGTCTGGGACCCCCGGGTCTACGACCCCCGGCAGGGGACGGACGCCCGGTTTCCGCCTCCCGCCCCGCCGTCGGCGCTGCACCCGTTGGGGACGGATCGCAACGGGCGGGACGTGCTCTCGGGGCTCTTGTACTCGGTTCGGATAACCCTCTTCCCCGCCGCGGTCCAGGGGGCGGGGGCGGCCCTGCTCGCCCTCGGGATTTGGGGAGGCGCGCGCCTCCTCCAGCGCGCCCAGACCCTTGCCCTTGCGCGGCTGGCCCCCGGGATCGCGATCATCGCCTATCTCCCGCTGGCGGTGCCCTTCCTGTTTGCGGGGCGTACGGCTGTGCTCCGGTGGCCGTTGCCCCCCTGGACGTGGTGGGCCCTCGTAGGGCTCCCCTGGGCGTTTCACGCCCTTCCCCTTCGCCTAGGGATCGAACGCGTCGGCGTCGGGGGTGGGGGTGGGGATGGGAATGCGATTGGGAGTGGGGATGGGAGAAGGTCCCCCCGACGGAGGTGGGCGCGCGCCTTAGTGCTCGTGCTGTCCGTCGTTTGCTACGCTTCCGGGGCGATCCTGCTGCGCCCCACGCTCC
>JALUUA010000072.1 GCA_027021605.1 Candidatus Bipolaricaulota bacterium
GAGGGCTTGGGGCGCTCGCCGGGCTGCGCATTTTGAGGGTCCCCGGCGCGACGGGGTATCTGGACACGAACTACGAGGGGAAGGTCGAGTATGCCCTCGACGCGCTGCGGGAGGGCGACGACTTCGCCTACGTGCACGTCGAGGCGCCCGACGAGGTGAGCCACGAGGGCTCCCTCGAGAAGAAGCTCCAAGCGATCGAGGACTTCGACGCCCGGGTGGTCGGGCCGCTGGTCGAGGGGCTTCAACAATTCGAGCGCTGGGCGCTGATGCTGCTCCCCGATCACCCGACGCCCCTCCGGAAGCGGGTTCACACCCCGGACCCTGTGCCCTTCGCGCTCGTGCGCTCTTGGGAAGCCGAAGGGCTGCCTCTTCAAGTTCAAGGCTTCAGCGAGCGGGCGGCCCGCGGGACGGGCGTTTTGATAAAAGAGGGGCACCGACTCATCGAGCGCCTTCTGGGCGCACGAGCTTGAGGGCCACGGAGTTGATGCAGTAGCGCTTCCCCGTGGGGGGTGGACCGTCGTCGAAGACGTGGCCCAGGTGCGCGTCACAGGAGGCGCACTTGACCTCCACGCGGTGCATCCCGCCGGTCCAGTCGTCCTCCTGCTTGACGCTTTCGGGGGAGGCGGGCGCCCAGAAGCTGGGCCAGCCCGTCCCCGAATCATATTTCTCAGACGAGCGGAACAGCTCGTTCCCGCAGCAGACGCAGACGTAGACGCCCTCCTCGTGGCAGTCCCAGTACGCGCCCGAGAACGGCGGCTCCGTAGCGCCCTCTCGGCAGACGGCGTACTGCTCCGGGGTTAAAATTCGCTTCCACTCCTCGTCGGTGCGCTCGACGCGCTTCATCCCAACCCCTCCTCTCGGATCTCCAAGATCTCAACGGTCTCGCCCACGCGCAACGTCCCGCGCTTGGGTACGTGAACGAGGTTCTGCCCGAGGTAGACCTTCCCGTCGGGGCCCCTGCGGTACCGGGCCAGGGTCCGGAGGGGCTCCCCCCGGGGGTCGCGCTCCCCCGTTCCCGGGTCCACGGTGGGGATCGTGCAGCGGGCGCAGGGTTTGACCGCGTGCAGCGTGATCCCGCCCACGGCGATCGCCCTCCAGGTGTCCTCCTCGTAGGGCCCGCACCCGGAGACGACGACGTTGGGCCGGAAACGTTCCATCTCTACGGGTTCCGAAAGTCGGGCGTTCAGATCCTCCAGGGAAGCTTGGGAGAGCAAGAGCAGGGGGAACCCATCAGCAAAGCCGACCCGGTCGCCCCCGGGGGAGACGGCATAGGGAGCGGGCACGCGGCGCGCAAACTCGGGTCCGGGGGGACGGCGCACCAGGCGGCATCTGACGCCCAAAAGCGCGCTCACCCACGCGGCCGCCCCCTCGCCCTCGTCGAGGGCCCCGACCTCGTCCCGCCAGATGCAGACCCTCCTCCTTCTGGCCTGAGCTTCCTTCTGCAAAGGCCCTTGCAAGGGCAGGGGGAGCGGCGGCATCCCGGGCGCCGTCAGCACCAGGGCATCCGGGCGAAGCTCGGGCGTGATGAGCGCCATCCCGGGGTGCTCCCGCTGGGTGAGAAAGCGCCCGTCGGGGGAGACGAGCATCCACTCCCGGTCGTGCGCGATCCCGTACTCGTCCAGTTGGGCCTCTTGCAGGGCGATGCCCCGGCAGGACTTCACGGGGTAGAGATACAGCGCCGAGATCTTGGGTCGGCTCCCACCGTTGTGGGCGTTCGCGTTCGGCCCCATGAGGGAGGAGTATACGCCGTGCAATCCCGCTGCTCAAGGATCAAGCAGAAAGAAGGCCCGGGGGAGAGCGGAGCAGAGCGGTCCGCGCCCTCCCCCGGAGCCGGAAGGCTCAGGTCTGGAAGATGGTGCGCAACTTCTCTAGCGACTTCTCTAGAAGGAGGGAACCCCCATCACTCGATGATGAGCGGGGCGCGCTGTCCGGCCTCGTAGTGTCCGGGCATGAAGCAGCCGATCTCCCACTCGCCCTTCTTGTCCTCCGGGACCCAGATGTGGAGCGTGGCCGACTCGCCCGGCAGCAGGTGCAGGCCGAGGAAGCCGAGCGCGGCCTCCTCGCCGTGCTCGCCGAAGAGGTTCTCCTTGTAGACCCGGGCCTCCAAGTCGGGGTTGCGGCCGAAGTGGACCTCGTGCTCCACGGTGCCGACGTTCTCGAAGCGGATGAGGTGGCGCTGCCCGGCGTGGATCGTGATGGGCGCGTTCTTCTCCATCTCCACCTCTTCGCCGTTGATGCTGTGGACCTGGAAGTACATCTCGCCCATATGGATCTCCAGGTCCATCGTCCCCTCGCCCTCGTGCGCCAGGGCGCGCAGCTTGGGGGACGCGGAGAGGAGCACACCGCTCAGCGCGGCCGCCCCCGCGGCCCGGAAGAGCTCTCGGCGCGTCAGTCCCTTAGACTTCTTCTCACCGTTGTTGCGGATCATGGAGCATCGACCTCCTCTGAAGTGAATTCTCTTGGTTGGTTGCCTGCCTTGCCCTCTTCGCTGTTCTCGTTTCGTTTCGTTCGGGTGTCCCCTCGAGCGGCCGATTCCGCTCGGACCCACCCTACCCCGGAGCGGAGGGGAGGGGTAGAGGCGAATGTCCCTACCCGCCTAGGGACAAATGTCCCGAACCCCTGTCCCCCGGTCCTCGGGTATAATGCCCCCATGAAGTGGCTTCGTCGCCCGCCGAGGGAGCAGGTTGCGCTCTTCCGGCTGATCCTGCCGCCGGCGATCTTCGTCGTGGTGGTGCTCTACCAGCTCTTCCTCGTCGGGCGCGTTCACGAGCTGGGGCTGCCGTACCACTTCGCCGTGGAGATCCTCTTCTACGGGCTCCTGGGCCCCGCGGTGACGTGGGGGGTGCTGACCTGGATCGAGCGGCAGCTGCTGGCCAAGGAGCGCGCCGAACAGCGGGCCGAGGAGGAGCGCCGCCGAAGGGAGCGGGCGGTGCGCGAGGAGCGGGCCCGGATCGCCCGCGAGATCCACGAGGGCGTCGCGCAGAACCTATACTTCTTGGGGCTCCAGATGGACCTGTGTCGCAAGCTCGCCCCCAAGGAGCCGGAAAGGGTGGGCGAGGAACTCGAGGGCCTCCAGACCCTCCTCCAGGAGTCCCTGCAAGATCTGAGACGGCTCATCTGGGCGCTGCGGCCCCTGGAGCTCGAGGAGCTCGGCCCCATCGAGGCGGTCCGGCGGCTGGCCCGGGACCTTAAGGCGCACATGGGCCTGGAGGTGACCGTGGAGGTCCAAGGGGAGGAGCGGCGCTTCCCGCCGGACGTGGAGGGCGCGCTCTACCGCATCGCCCAGGAGGCGCTGCACAACGTGGCCAAGCACGCCCAAGCCCAAAGGGCGCGGGTTGCCTTCGATGTGCGGCCCGATCGGGTGATC
>JALUUA010000073.1 GCA_027021605.1 Candidatus Bipolaricaulota bacterium
GCTGCAGCTCACGTAGTCCAGCTTTAACTCCTCGCAGAACTCGATGCTCTTGGGGTCCCCCCCGTGCTCGCCGCAGATCCCTAGCTCGAGGTCCTCCCGGGAAGCCCGGCCCCTCTCCACGGCCATCCTCATGAGCGCCCCGACGCCCTCGCGGTCCAGGGTCTGGAACGGGTTTTCCGCCAGGATGCCCTTTTCGAGGTACTGCAGCAAGAACCTCCCCTCGGCGTCGTCCCGGCTGATCCCGAAGACCGTCTGGGTGAGGTCGTTGGTCCCGAAGCTGAAGAACTCCGCGTATTCTGCAATCTGATCCGCCACGGCGCAGGCCCGGGGGATCTCGACCATCGTCCCGAAGTGGTAGGGGACCTCCACGCCTGCAGAGTCCATCACCTCGCGGGCGACCCGCTCTAAGACCTCGCGCATCGTCCGCAGCTCGTTGGGGTGGGCCACCAGCGGGATCATCACCTCGGGGTGGACGTCGACGCCCTCCTTCTTCAGGGAGCAGGCGGCCTCGAAGATCGCCCGCACCTGCATCGCCACGATCTCGGGGTACAGGATCCCCAAGCGCACCCCCCGCAGCCCCAGCATGGGGTTGGCCTCCCGCAGCGCCTCGACGGCCTTTAGGAGCTCCTCCTTCTCCCGTAGCTCCTTCTCGCTTCCCCCGTGAGCCCGCAGCTCGAGCACCTCCCGAAGGAGCTTCTCGTAGGGCGGGAGGAACTCGTGGAGCGGCGGGTCGATGAGGCGGATCACCACGGGGTATCCGGCCATCGCCCGCAGAATCCCCTTGAAGTCCTCGCGCTGGAGGGGGAGCAGCTTCTCCAGGGCCTCCTCGCGCTCCTCCCGGGTGCGGGCCAAAATCATTCGGCGGACCCAGGGGAGGCGGTCTTCTTCAAAGAACATGTGCTCCGTACGACAAAGGCCGATGCCCTCCGCGCCCAGCCGGCGGGCCCGCTCCGCGTCCCGGGGGTAGTCGGCGTTCGCCCGCACCCCCAGGCGTCTGTGGGCATCGGCCCAGCGCAGAAGCTCGAGCAGCTCCTTTTGTTCCTCCAGTCGGGGCGCGTAGGTGGGCAGCTGCCCCTTGAAGACCTCCCCGGTGGTCCCGTCGATGGAGAGCCAGTCGCCCTCCCCGATCACGGTCCCGTTTACGCGAAACCGTTTGGCCTCGGTGTCGATCTGAAGCGCTTCACATCCCACCACGGCGGGCAGCCCCAGCCCGCGGGCTACCACGGCGGCGTGGCTCGTAGCGCCCCCCCGCTGGGTGAGGATGCCCTTGGCTTGCAGCATCCCGTGGACGTCGTCGGGGGTCGTCTCCGGACGCACCAGGATGACGGCCTTGCCCTCTTGACCCCACTTCTCGGCGGTGTCGGCGTCGAAGACGGCCTGTCCCACCGCCGCGCCGGGGGAGGCATTGAGCCCTTTGGCCAGCAAATCCCCCCGTTGCTCTGCTTCCTTCTTAGCCCGCTCGTCAAAGCGGGGGTGCAGGAGCACCTCGACCTGCGAGGGCTCCACCCGGAGGAGGGCCTCCTCTTGGGTGATAAGCCCCTCGTGGACGAAGTCGACGGCGATCTTGACGGCGGCTTGAGCGGTGCGCTTGCCCGCGCGCGTCTGGAGCATCCACAGCTTGCGCCGCTCGATCGTGAACTCCACGTCCTGCATCTCGCGGTAGTGGCGCTCCAGCTTCTCCGCGATCTCGGCAAGCGCCTCGTAGGCTTCGGGGATCTCACGCCGGAGCTCCTCGATCGGCTTGGGGGTCCGAATCCCG
>JALUUA010000074.1 GCA_027021605.1 Candidatus Bipolaricaulota bacterium
ATCCCGGCCACCACGTCCTCGCCCTGGGCGTTGAGCAGGTATTCCCCGTAGAGGCGCTTCTCGCCCGTGGCCGGGTCGCGGGTGAAGGCCACCCCGCTGCCGGAGTCGTCGCTGACGTTCCCGAAGACCATCGCCACCACGTTTACGGCCGTCCCAAGGTCGTGGGGGATCTTGTAGAAATTTCGATAATCCACGGCCCGCTTGCCCATCCAGGACTCGAAGACCGCGGCGATCGCCCCCCGCAGCTGCTCGTAGGGGTCCTGCGGGAACGGTTCTTGAGATTCGCGCTCGATGATCGCGGCGAACGTCCCGCAAAGCTCCTTGAGGTCCTCGGCGGAGAGCTCGACGTCGTACCGTACGCCCCTCTGCTCCTTGAGGCGTTGGATCTCCTCCTCGAAGCGCTCCCCGGGGACGCCCAGGACCGTCTTGCCGTACATCTGGAGCAGGCGCCGGTAGGCATCATACGCGAAGCGCTCGCCGCCCATCCTCACCAAGCCGGGCAGGGTCTTCTCCGTGATCCCGATGTTGAGCACGGTGTCCATCATCCCGGGCATGGAGAACTTCGCCCCCGAGCGGACGGAGATGAGCAGGGGGTTCTCGGGGTCCCCGAAGGTTCGGCCCAGCTTCTCGCCCACCCTTTGGAGGGCTTCGAGGGTTTGCTCCCACATCCCCTCGGGGAAGCGGTGCGGGCTCCCACTCAGATAAGCGAGACAGGCTTCCGTGGTGATGGTAAAGCCGGGGGGGACGGGGAGGCCCAGCCGGGTCATCTCCGCGAGGTTGGCCCCCTTGCCCCCCAGGAGATCCCGCATGTCCTTGTGGCCCTCTTCGAAGGCGTAGACCCACTTTTTCATCGTCACTCGGCCCTCCTCTGCGCTCCCGGTTCCGGGTTCGTCTTGTCTGGTCTTGTCACCGCGCCAGGATACCGCATCGAGCGCCCTTCGGTGAACCCGTCCAGTGTAGCGGGGAGGAGGGGGGGATGTCTATGAGCGGCATCAACCGCGACGGGGGGAGGCGGACGACTCCCGAACGGCGCCCGAATGGCGTATGATGGGATGAAAGGATGAAAGCCGGGGGAAAGGGGAACAAGGAGAGGAGGGGTCGACCGGTGGCCGTCGAATTCGGGTACGAGTGGGAGCTTGTGGGGCTGGGGAAGCTGGCGCTGGCCGCCCTGCTGGGTGGGGCGATCGGCTGGGGGCGGGAGCGCCTCCACCGCCCGGCGGGGCTTCGCACCTACATGCTCGTGACCCTGGGCTCGGCGCTCTTTACGCTGCTCTCCTTGGAGGCGTTTGGGCCGGTGGCCGACCCCAGCCGCATTGCCTCCCAGATCATCGTGGGGATCGGCTTCCTCGGGGCGGGGACCCTCATCCGCACCGGGGAGTGGGTCCGGGGCTTGACGACCGCGGCGGGGCTGTGGACCGTGGCCGCCATCGGGATGGCCGTCGGCGTGGGGGCTTATCTGCTTGCGGTCTCGGCCACGGTGCTCGTCCTCTTGGTTTTGGAGGGCATCCGCCGCGTGGAGAGGAAGCAGGCGCCCCCCTCTCCCCCTCCCGGCACGCAGGGTGGGA
>JALUUA010000075.1 GCA_027021605.1 Candidatus Bipolaricaulota bacterium
TCTGAGGTTATCGCGACCCAACAACAGGGGGATTTGGAAATCCAACTCCGGTTCGTCGATGAGCACCCCTTCCCTCCTCTGCCCCTTAAAGACCTCAAGAGAATAGCGCCTTCAGGCACCTTGCCCCCTAAGCCCCAGCCCTTATCCACCGTAGAAGGCCAAATCCCTCTCCTTGTCCCTACTTATCTCCCCGCAGGCTTTAGCTACGATCAGGCTTACGTCTTCACCCCCTTAAGGGTGAAAGGAGATGCTTTGACGTCGGAGGGACTGCCCACTCTCGTCTTCCGCGGCCCTGAGGACGCTCGACTGACCGTTCAACTGCTGGGGAGAAAGGCCACCCTGCCAGTCAAGGAGGGGTTCGTCCGTCGCATTTCCGAGCCGGTGGGGTATCTCATCCAGGGGACTTGGTGGACGGAGTACGATCAAAAGGACAACGTAGTCAGCCGAACGTGGTCGGCCGAAGCGGCCCTCTCCGCGATCTTCTTCAAGGACGATCAAGTGGTGAAGGTGAGCATCTTCCCCGCTTCGGCCCTCTCCGAAGCCACGGAGGAGGAACTCCTCAAAGTCGCTCGATCGCTTGAGTGGAAGAGGTAAAGCAGGGAAAGAAGAGGGCCTCAGGGATTACAGCCCCTGAGGCCCTCTTCTTTAGCGTCCCACCACAGCCTCCGCCCAGAGCTGAAGCCAGCGGTCGTCGTTCTCCGCCACCAGCTCCAGGGGCAGCACCGCCGGGGCGGGCGGGACCTTGGCGCAGCGCTGCCACTCCTCGGGCAGCTCGGCTCGTCGATTCGCAGGGAACATGTACTCCGTGGTGGGCAGCTTCTCCTGCACCTCTTGGGAGAGCAGGAAGTCGATGAACTCGCGGGCCAAGCGCGGGTTGTCCGTGCCCTTGACGACGCCCGCTCCGAAGATCGTGCGGTACGCCTGGCCCTCCGGGAAGAAGGGCTGATAGCGCTCGTCGAAGCAGGCGTCCGTCGAGAAGCTCACCACCAGGGGCGCCTCGCCCGCCTGGAACGCCTCGTACGCCGCGCTCCAGCCGGGGAAGACGCTCAACACGTTGGGCAAAAGCCGCTCCCAGTACTGCGTGAAGAGCTCGCCGAAGTTGTAGATCGTCCAGAAGAGAAACGCATGACCGACGCTGCTGGTGCGCGGATCTTGGAGGAGCAGGGTCTCCCGGAAGCGCTCGTCCAAGAGATCGGGGAACGAGCGCGGAAGCTCCTCAGCGCTGAGGGCTTGGGTGTCGTAGACGAGGGTGATGAAGCCGTGTTCGTAGGGCACAAGGGTGCCGTCCGGATCCACCCGAAGCTCCTCGGGCACGAACCGCAGATTGGGGACGTCCTCAACGCTTAGGGACTCAAAGAGGTCGAACTGCTTGGCCTTGGGGACGTCGTTGAGTTCGCCCATGAACACGTCCGCGGGGGTGCCGCCCGCGTCCTTTTCTGTTAATAAGCGGGCGAGCATCTCGCGGCTCGCGCCCGTGGCCACGAATTGAACGTCGACGCCCGTCCGCTCCTCAAAGGTCTGTTCGACGAAGACGGCCGGACCCCACTCGACGAAGCTGCTGTAGACGTAGACGTAGAGCGTATCCCCCTCCGGGGACGGGGCTTGGGATAGGGCGGCCGAGTCACCTGCGAGCAGGCTCAGGCCAAGGCCCACCGCCAGGGCGATGCCCATCGCCCTCCGCACCGACGACGAAATCGGCAACGAACCGAGGTTTGCGTTGCGCATGGAAACTCCCCTCCTTGATCTTGATGGATGTGATCGTCGGGGAGCCCCGATAGGGGAAGTAGCGCCGAAGGGGTTTTGCCGTGTTCGGAAACTGGGTTTGTGCTGGGAGAAGGCGTTTTGCATGGTTCCCTCCGCCGGCATTACCCGGATCAGGTTCAACGGGTCGACCCCGGACTAGGGGTCCTCTCAGCCCGGTTCCCCCGAGCTCCCCGTTGCACTACTGTACCCCCTCGGAGGGGGGCTGTCAAGCTCAAGTCGCAAGCCCTATAAGCCCTGAACGATCCACCCTTCTGCTGAGTGTTATCTCTATATCTTGACAGGTTCCATCTCCTAGCGGTAATATGTCTGACGTTTCACGCGTTTTCCGTGCGTGAGTACTAGAAAAAGGGGGTATCGGCAATGGCGGTGGGCAGCGGTGCGCGCGGGATTCGGGTGTCGGCAAACCGACGGACGTTCCTCCTCCTTGCCCTGATCGCTCCCCTGGGGGTCTTGCTGATCTCCCCGATGGCCCCCTTGAGCGCGCAAAACGCCGGGAGCCCCGGGGCGATCCCCACGGTGCCCGTCTCCCGGTGGGCGGACGACTTCCACGCGCGGGAGGACGTCGCCTATGGGGTGGCGGTCGACTTCCGCGACGAGGCGATCGTGGTGGGCACCTCCCCCGTGGTCAAGTACTCCGAGGGGGGGGAGCGGCTCTGGACGGCGGACTACGACGGGACGGCCTACGGGGTGGCGACGGACTCGCTGGCGGACGTGCTCGTGGCGGGCGAGGGGGGCTTGGTCAAATACGCCTCCGACGGCCGAAGGCTCTGGACCGTCCCGGGGGCGTTCCGCGACGTCGCCGTCGGCCTGGGGGATCGCATCGTGGCGCTGCGGCCCGAGCGCGACGGCGTGGAGGTCTACGCCCCCGAGGGGCGGCTGCTGGGGCGCCTGCCCTACCCCGGGGAGCCCGCGGCCGTCGCCGTGGGCTCGGAGGGGCGGCTGGCCGTGGTCGTCGGCTCCGGCGGAATCGTGCAGTACGACCTGGTGCGCCGGGAGCGCCTCTGGACGGCGGCGGGGGAGGGGGAGCTGCGCGACGTGGCGATCGACTCCGACGGGGCCATCGTCGTGGTGGGCTCCGGCGGGGTAGCGAAATACGCCCCCGGCGGG
>JALUUA010000076.1 GCA_027021605.1 Candidatus Bipolaricaulota bacterium
GCCCAAGATCGTGAAGAGCAGCTCTTTCGTGGTCGTCTTCCCCGAGCTGCCGGTAATCCCGATCAGCGGAATCGAAAAGCGCTTCCGGTAGGCGTGGGCCAGCTCTTGGAGGGCTTCCAAGGGGTCGCGGACTTCGATGCAGTTGCAGACCGCATCGTCAAGGGGCTTGGGCAGAACGCGTACGAGGGCCCCGTGGGCGCCCCGGTCGAAGGCATCTTGAATGTACAAGTGCCCATCGGTTCGGGTGCCCGGCAGGGCCACGAAGAGGTCCCCGGGCTGTAGGGTGCGGCTGTCGATCGAGAACCCCGTGATGGGCTTGCTCGGGTCCGGGCGGTGCACCCGGCCCTCCACGAGCGCCGCGATCTCCTCCGCCGTCCACTCCACCCCGTTCCAGCCCCTTCAAGGCTCGGCCCGGCGGAACGCCCTCACCCAAGGCCCTCAGCAGTAAAAGAGCTGATCGCAGTCCCCGTCCTGGCTCCCTTCCTCGTCCTCGTCTTTGTTTTTGTCCTTCTGCTCGTCCTCGTCCCCCTCGTCCTCGTCCCCCTCAGGCTCGGAGGGCGCGGAGTCCTCGGGTTGTTCCGGCTCCTCCTCCCCTTGGGGCTCGGAGGGCTCGGACTCGGCCTTCTCCTCCGGCTCCGGCTTGGGCTCCGGCTTCGGCTCGGGCTTCTCGATCCCGATCTGGGTGCGCACCTCGCCGGTGACGACCCAGTCCTTGAGCTTGCGGATCTCCTTGGCCGCGTCGTCGTTCCCGTTGCCGTTTGCGTCCTCCTTGGGGCGGGGCAGCCCCAGGAGCTCCACGGTGATCTGGTCGTTCGTGGTGAGGTTCTCGATCGCCTCCAGCAGCTCGGGGAGGCTCTCGTACTGGATGCCCTGGGTCTGGTTGTTCTGCTGCTGGCGGCGCGGTCCGCCGTAGACCTGCAGCGTCAGTCGCCGGACGTTGAGGTCCTCCGGCAGCTCGAACTCCCCCGTGATCGTGCGCTCCTCGCCCCGGTAGGGCCGCAGCGTGATCGTGTAGCGGACCGTCTCGCCCGGGGCGTAGGTCTCCTTGTCCGTCTCGAGATCCGTGATCTGCAGCAGCCGGACCGGCTCGGTGATCACCATGTCGACGTCGATCCACTCGAGCTCGGGGTCCAAGAACTCGTTCTGCTGGAGGAGGAAGACGATCTGGGCCACCTGGAGCGGCCCGAAGAGGGCGATGTCGCTGAAGCTTGTAAAGACGTCCGCCCGCAGCAGCCTTCGCGGGAGGTTGGCGCCCCGGATCGTGTACTCGACCCGCATGGTGCCCTGGCCGATGCGGTTGATCGTGGTGTCCACGGCCTGCAGCAGCGAGGCGAACACCAAGAACGCCACGAAGTTGGGGGCGTCCGCCAGGTTGACCGTGAGGTCCTGCACGGTGTCGGTGGAGACGTCCTGGATGCGGGCCGTCAGCTTGATGGCGCGGGGCTGGTAGGCGAGAGAGGCGCCGATCGCCTGCACGCGGTCCTGGAGGACGGCCCCGACAACCTGCTCCCGATCGACCTGGGGGAGCACGAACGAGATCGGCCCGCTGTTTACGGTGTCGATGACCCGCGCCTGGGCCAGGAACAAGTTGGCCGAGCCCGTGAGGAAGAGCTGGTGGCCGCAGGCCAGGAGCACGTTCGTTTCCGGGTCGATGTAGCTGGTGGTGCACACGCCCCCGAGGGTGACGTCGCCGTTGGTGAGCAGCGCGGCCATGGGCCGTCCCGGGGCGAAGTCCCCGTCGAAGAGGCCCGGCTGAGCCGCCGCGGCCGCGAACGGGTACAGCGCCGAGCCGTAGCGCTCCTCGAAGCCCCGCTGCAGCTCCTCCAGGAAGCTGCGCTCTTGAGCTGCGGGTGCGAGCGCCGGTGCGAGGGGAAGGAGCGCCGAGGAGAAGCGCTCGAGGGTGCGGGCGTCCACCCCGGTCTTGAGCCAATCGAGCGCCCGGCCCGTAAGCCCGCTCACCCACAGGGGCGTCCCCATCGGGACGGCGTACACGACGTCGGGGTTCCCCCGCCGCTCCTCGAGGGAGGGGGGCCGGGAGACGAACTCCACCCGGCGCCGCTGGCCGTCGATCTCCACGTACGCCAGCGCCTCCTCCGAGGGAGGCGGCAGCTCGGCAGTCTCCACTGCCTGCTGGATGGGGCCGACGAGCTTGAGCATCGTCTCGATGGGGCGGACCAGCCCGATCGGGTTCGGGCTCTCATCGTAAAGAAAGGCCGCAAAGAAGGCGCCCACGAGCTTGTTGTCGACGTAGATGGGGCTCCCGCTCATCCCCTGGGCGTAGCCGCCCGCCTCGCGGATGAGGTCCCCGCTGGAGCGCACCAGGATGTAGTCGTTGAGCTCCCCGGGGTTGTCCACCAGCCCCACGATCCGCACCTGGAAGAGGCGGACTTGGTCCCCACCGACGGTCGTCCGCCCGAAGCCCTCCATCCCCACGCGCAGGTCCCTCATGGACAGGAACGGCTCGGGGGGGACGTCGGCGGTTCCGGGGATGGCCATCGCGCCCAACGCCAGCAAGAGTAGCCCGAGCGCACCGGCTCGAATCGCTCTCATCGAGTTTCCCTCCTCACTGGGGTTCCTTCTGGATCTGAACTTTCCGGTTGCACCTGCGCTCGCAGTCCGTAGCGGGCACGGGCGAGGAGCGGGGGCCTCGGCTCGGCCGGGGCTCAAGCGGCGGAGCGGACGAGCTCCACGATCCGCTCCGCCCCCTCCTCCATCGAGGTGACGGGGACGATCCCGGCGGTCTCGCACCGGCGGCGGCCCTCCTCCTCGTTGGTGCCCACCAGGCGCACCACGAGGGGCACCCGTATGCCCAGCCGCTCCTTGGCGGCCAGAATGCCCTGGGCCACGAGGTCGCAGCGGGTGATCCCGCCGAAGACGTTGATGAAGACGCCCTTGACGTCGGGATCGCTGAGGACAAGCTCCAGGGCCTTCTGCATCTGCTCCGCGGAGGCCCCGCCCCCGATGTCCAAGAAGTTGGCGGGACGGCCCCCCACGAGCTGCACCAGGTCGAGGGTGGCCATCACCAGGCCCGCGCCATTGCCGATGATCCCCACCTCCCCGTCGAGCTTGACGTACTGCAAATCGTACTTCTGGGCCTCGCGCTCGAGGGGGTCGAGTGCCTCCTCGACGCCCTCGGGGAGGTCCTCGGGGAGGTCGTCGTCATCGAGGATGAACTTGGAATCCAGCGCCCAGATCTCGCCCCCGGGGGTGACGGCCAGGGGGTTGATCTCCACCAGGTGGGCGCGGAACTCCGTAAAGGCTTGATAGAGCTTAGCGGTGACG
>JALUUA010000077.1 GCA_027021605.1 Candidatus Bipolaricaulota bacterium
CTGCCCCGCATCCCTACGCGCAAGGCCCGCTCCCTCTTTGCCTTTTTGGTCCTCCACCCCGATCGTGCGGTCTCGCGCGAGGCCCTGGCCGAGATGTTCTGGGGCCACCTCGACCGCACCCACGCCCTGGGCAACTTGCGCCTGGCGCTGTGGGCCCTCCGCCGCGTGGTGGGGCCCTACTTAGAGGTGGACGCGGAGACCGTCCGCTTCCGGGCGAAGGGCTGCACCGTGGACGTCTGGGAGTTCGAGCGCCTGGCCCACGAGGGGCTTCGGGCCGAAGGCCCCGAGCGCGTCGCGACCCTGCGCCGGGCGGTGGAGGTCTACCGCGGCGGGCTCCTCCCCGGGTTTTACGACGAGTGGGTCCTCGAGCACCAGACCCGCTTGGAAGCCCTCTACGTGCAGATCCTGGACGCGCTCGCGGCGGAGGAGCGGCCCCTGTTGCGCTCCCCGCCGCTGCGGGCGCAGGAGGAGGCGGGGCTCAAGCGGGAGCTGGCCCGCGCCCACTACATCCGCAGGGAGCCCGAGACGGCCCTCGCCCTGGCCCAACAGGCCCTTCGCCTCTATGAAGAGGCCCACGACCTCGTGGGCCAGGCCAAGACCCACCTCCTGCTGGGGGTGGTTCAACGATTCTTGGGCCGGATGGAGAGGGCCCATTCCGAGTATGAGAAGGCGCTGCACCTGGCCCGCGAGGTGCGGGATCGCCACACGGAGTGGCAGGCGCTCAACAACCTGGGCTGGCTGCTCTGGAACGAGGGCCGCTCCCGCGAGGCCCTCGAGCCCCTGAGAGAAGCGGACGCCCTCTGCCGAAGGCTCAAGGAGCGCCGCGGCCGGGCGATCGTGCTCCACAACTGGGGGATCGCCCTCCTCGACCTCCGACGGAACGAGGAGGCCAAGGAGCGCTTTCGGGAAGCCCTAGCCTTGGTGGAGTCGCTCAAGGACCGAGAACTCCGGGTGGAAAACCTCTCGTACCGGGCGCGGGCCCATCTGGGGCTGGGCGAGCGGGAGGAGGCGCTGCGCTGCACCCGGGAGGCCCTAAGGCTCTTGGAGGAGGGGGTCGGCGCGGGGATGGTCTACAAGGTGGCCTACAACGCCTGGGCGGTGTTGCGGGCCCTCGGGAGGGAGCGGGAGGCCGAGCGGCAGCTGCAGCGGGCCTACGAGGACGTCGCCGAGCGCCTCGGCCGCATCCAAAACCCCGAGCTGCGCGAGGGAGCGCTCTACGGCAATCGGGCGTTCCGCGAGGTCTGCGAGGCCCGCCGCCGCACCGGGGTATAATACCCCGGGATGCTTGCACTTGTATTTCAACGCTGGCCCGTCGAGTTCTTTCGCTACGTCGGAGAGGCGACCCTGCTCTTGATGGAGGCCCTCCGTTGGCTCCTCCACCCCAGAGCGTGGCGCTGGGGACGGATCGCCCTGCAGCTGGAGCGCATCGGCTGGGGGAGCTTCCCCGTGGTGGCCGCGATCTCCTTGACCATCGGGATGGCCGTCGCCTTCCAGACGGCCTATCAGATGCAGAAGTTCTCGTTTAGCACCCAGATCTACACCGCCAGCTTCTCGACGCTGATGATCTTCCGCGAGATCGGGCCCGTTCTCACAGCGCTGATCGTGGCGGGCCGGGCGGGCGCGGCGATCACCGCCGAGCTGGGCGCGATGAAGATCACCCAACAAATCGACGCGCTGCGGGCGATGGCCGCAAACCCCGTGCGCGTGCTGGTCGTGCCCCGGCTCCTGGCGCTGGTGATCGGGCTTCCCCTGCTCACCGTCTTCGCGGACGTCCTCGGGGTGCTCGGGAGCTTCTTGGTGGGCGTCACCCAGTTGGGGATCGGCCCGCGGCTCTACGGGGAGATGGCCCTGGCCCTCCTGGCCTTTAAGGACCTGTGGACGGGGCTCTTCAAAGCGCTCGTCTTCGCGGTCCTCATCGCCGTTGTGAGCTGTTATCAGGGCTTTCGCACCGAGGGCGGGGCCGAGGGCGTGGGACGTTCCACCACCTGGGCCGTGGTGGTGATGTTTCTGCTCATCATCGCCGCGGACTCGTTCTTCACTGCGATCTTCTACTTTACGGGCCAATAGCGGCCACGGCCATGGGCCATGACCCGACGCGAGAACCCGAGGGAGCCGCCATCGAGGTGCGGGACCTCCACAAGGCGCTGGGGGGTCGACCCGTGCTCCGCGGGGTGGATCTCGAGGTGAACCGGGGGGAGGTCTTCGTGGTGCTGGGCCGAAGCGGCGGGGGCAAGACCGTCTTGCTCAAGCACCTGGTGGGGCTGCTGCGGCCCGACCGGGGGGAGATCTTCATCGACGGCGTGGAGATCACGCGGCTTCCCGAGCGTGCCTTGGACAGGGTCCGGCTCAAGATGGGGATGCTCTTCCAGGAGGCGGCCCTCTTCGACTCCCTCACGGTCTTCGAGAACGTGGCGTTCCCCCTACGGGAGCACACCCGGCTGGGCCTTCGGGAGATCCGGCGGCGGGTGCGGGAGTGTCTGGAGAGGGTGGGGCTCGGGGACCCCGAGGTCGAGGGGCTTTACCCGGAGCAGCTCTCCGGCGGGATGAAGAAGCGGGCGGCGCTGGCGCGGGCCCTGGCGCTGCGCCCGCAGATCGTCCTGTACGATGAGCCGACCTCCGGGGTCGACCCCGCCATGGGCCGGGAGATCAACGGGCTCATCGTTCAGCTCTCCCGGGAGCTGGGGGTGACCTCCGTGGTGGTGACCCATGATCTCGAGGGCGCCTTCCAGATCGCGGATCGGGTGGCGCTCCTCGAGGGGGGCACGATCGCGGCGGAGGGGCCCCCGGAGGAGTTTCGAGCGCGGGACAACGCCGCGGTGCGCGCCTTCTTGCGGTTGCAGCGGGAGTCGTGAGGGGGAAGTCGCAAGGTCGTAGTCGTAAGAGGAAGAGGGAGGGGAGGGACGGATGGCCTGGGAGCGAGAGCGGCGGGCGATGGGGAAGGTGGGGCTCTTCGTGGTGGTGGGGCTCGCGGTCGCCTCGGTGTTGGTCTTGGCGCTGCGGGACTGGCGGGTGCTGCGCTCCGGCTACGAACTGAAGCTGCAGTTCGAGTCGGCGGGCGGGCTGCTCGTGGGCGCGCCGGTCAAGTACGCGGGCGTCGAGGTCGGCGAGGTCCTCGCGATCCGCTTCCTCCACGGGAGCGCGGAGGGGCGCCACGCGGAGGTCGTGATCCGGCTCCCCCAGGACCTGGTGGTGCGCAGCGACGACGAAGCCTGGATCGGCATGCTGGGCCTGCTGGGGGAGAAGTACGTCGAGATCCTGCCGGGGCCGGG
>JALUUA010000078.1 GCA_027021605.1 Candidatus Bipolaricaulota bacterium
CCGCAGGAAGAAGAGCGATCGCCCCCCCCAGACGAGATCCCCCTCGATGTCCACGAGCCCCTGAAGGCTCCGCTCCAGCTCGTCCAGGGGGAGCAGGGCGCTCATAAAGAGCGGCCCCCCGCCCCCGGAGTACGCCCCTTCCGCTCCCCCGTACTCATAGTAGTAGTCATAGGGATACTCGAACTCCTCCCCAGGCGTCTGCACCCCCTCCGCCGCGTACGCAGCCATCCACCTTGCCCAAGCCCGCTCGTCGAGCCACGGGCCCAGCTTCTTCGGCTCCTGCTCTTGGGCCACCGCCCCTTGGATGCCCCAGGCGTGACCCACAAGGATGGCCAAGACCAGCAGCCCGATCGTGCTTGCCAACGATTTCCTCATGGGAACCTCCTTTACGAGCTTTACGGGCGAGCGGGCGGAAGCAGCACGATCTCGATGTTCCCCAGCTCCGTGCTAAGCTGTAGCGTCCGGATCCGTCGGGTCCCCCCTTCGTCCTCGGGGTCGGGGGCGGACCCCGGTCCCAGCTGGAGGGTGAGGGTCTGTCCCGGCCAGGCGGCCCCCCAGCGGACGGCTTCCGCGGGCAGAACCCGCTCCGCCCCCCGGAGTCGGATGCGGCCCATCTGCGTCGCGGCGCGGACCCTCAGGGGCTCGTCCCCAAAGAGGGTGGCTCGGATGCTTCCCATATCCGTTCGGGCCCACCCGCCGCCCGCTCGGGTGCCCTCCAAAACGACGTCCCCCAAATCGCTCTCCAGCTGCACGCTCTCCCAGCGGGAGTTGCGCACCCCGACGGAGCCCATCTGGGTAGAGGCCCTAAGCTCCACCCCGCTCGTGGTCTCGACGGTAACGTCCCCCATTTCGGAGGCGAGGACGACCTGCGTGATGCGAGAATCCCGCAGGGCGATCGAGCCCAGCCCGCTGCGGACTTCGAGCCGTTCGCTCCGAAGCCCCACAACGTCCACCGTGCCGGCGTCCACGTCGATCACAAGGGGGGCACCCGGGGGGACGAAGAGGGTAAGCTCCACCCACCCGACGCGCTCCTCGACGCCGGGGGGGAGGGCCTTTAGGCGGCGGCCGATCCGCTCCGCGACGAGGTCCGACCGGATGGAGATCGTCCCCTCCTCCCGGGTGATTTCCAGGGTGACGTCCTCGAGCTTGAGCCCGCGGATCTTCTTGGCGGCCTCGATCCCCAGGAGGGGCCGCCAGGCGACGTATCCCGGCTCCTCCCGGCCCCGAACGACCACCTTTCCCAACGCGACGCTTATTGCGATCCGCTCGCCCCCGTACGGGATCTCCTGGGTCAGGGTTTCCTGAGCGTCGTAGCGCTCCAGATCGATGGCTCCTAAGGTGAAGTCGGCCAGATTGCAGCCCCCGAGGCCCACGGAGAGCAGGCTCCCGACGATCAAGGCCACTCGGCGCAGGTTTCCTGTGGGCATTGCGCATCCCTCCGTCCCGTTGTCACTCCCCCGTTTCCGCAGCCAAGCGTAAGCCGTTGGGGTAGAGGTCGCTGCGGAAGGCGAAGTTCGCCGCCGAGGAGGGCAGCCGGGGCTGGACGGGGAGGTTGACTGCCAGCAGTACCCCTTCCGTCTCCAGCGCGTAGAGCTCGGCCCGGAATGGGTTCCCTTCCGGACCGAAGCGGAGGGTATAGCGCATCACCTCAATCCGGCTCCCGTCGCTGAGGAGCGCGGCGGGCTCCGCGCGCTCGATGACCAAGGGCTCGGCCCGCAGCGCCTGCGGGGTGAGGGCCACAAAGCGTAGCTCCTCCCACGAGGCCCCCTGTCGCAGGCGTTCCGCGATCACCCGATACAGGACCTCGAAGTGACTAAGCACGCTGAAGTCGTAGAGCACGGGCTCCTCCGACGGCGGGAGGGGGATGAGCCGCCGCTGGATCTGCTGGCCCGCTTCCGTAAGGGTGCAGCAGATCGTGAGGATCGCCTCCTCCCGGGTGAGGGAGGCGTCGGCGCGGCTTCCGCCGTAGACCAGCGGCCCTTGGAGGCTGTAACTGAGAGGTCTGAGCGCCGGGGTGAGCTTCAGGCGCTGGGCGGCGGTGAGGTCCCCGCTCTGGAGCGCCCGGATGTTCGAGGTGAGCAGCAGGGTCCCGTCCTCGATCCGCTCCAGCGTGAACGCCTCTTCGAGCAGGGGACGCTCACCCACGCGCAGGGTGAGCGTCCCCTCCCCCAAGATCTGACGGGGATAGGCGAAGTAGCGCTCCGTGAGGGGCGCGGCCCGCTCCCCCGGCTCGGGGAGGTCCCCGATGACGGGTGCCCGCAGCGCCAGCTGGACACCCAACACCACGCCCAATCCCAGGAAGATCAGCGCCAGAACGGGGAGCGCGAACGCGGGCCTCGGGAGGAAGAGCCGCTCCCATAGGGACCGCCGCCCTCGCTTCGGCGGCTTCGGCTCTTCGATACGGGATTCCCCTGCTCCGATGCGCGCGAGGGTTCGCCGCAGGGCGGCCTCGATCTCTGCGCTCCGCTCGGCCTCAGTGTCGGGAGACACGGAGACGGCGGCCTGCAGGCCCCGCAGCTCCTCGAGTTCATAGCGGCACGCCGCGCACGCCTTGAGATGGCGCTCGACGGCCTCCCTCTCCGGGCCCTCCAGCGTTCCGTTCGCGTACCAGGGGAGGAGTTCCTGCAGCTCGCGGTGCTCCTGCTCAAAGTTTACCCTCTTGCGATCCGCCATAGCGCGTCTCCTTTCAGGCCCTCTTGGACGAGCAGCTCCTTGAGCCTCCGTTTCGCGTGGAACATCCGGCTCTTGACCGTCCCCGGGGGGATGCCCAACACCTCCGCGATCTCGGGGTACGACATGCCCTGCCGGAAGGTAAGCTCGACGACGAGGCGGTGCTCCTCGGGGAGGCGCTCGACGGCCCGGCGAACCCGCTCGATCAGCAGCTCCCGTCCCACCTCGCGGGCGACCGGATCGCCCTCCTCGGCCCACCGACCCTCGTCTTCCTCCCCGACGGGGTCCGTGGAGGTGGAGTTGGCCCCCTCCCGATCCGGCGGGGAGGCGAAGAGGGTCTGCGCGCGGGAGGTTGCGCGCTGCCATTCCCAATACTTTCGATAGCCGATCCCCAGGATCCACGTCGAGGGTTTACAGCTTTCGTCGAACGTCGCCGCGCGCTCCCAGACGATCATCATCGTCTCCTGGATCAGCTCCTCCGTAGCGTGCGGATCGCGGGTCCGCCGGAGGAAGAAGGCCGAGAGCCGGGGGTAGTAGCGCCGGAAGAGGCTCTCAAAGGCACGGGTGTCGCCGCGGGCCACGCCCCGCAGGAGCTGCACTTCCTCGGTGCCCGTGCTCGCCCTTTTCCCGTTGTCCTTGTTGTTGTCGTTCCCCCTGCCCATGCCCCCGGTTCCCGTCGGGAGTACTCTACGCGATCCACCATAGGACCACCAAGGCCAAGATCAGGGCTGCGGTCACCGTGCGAGCTCGCAGGCCACGCCGAGGGGGTACAGCGCGCTCGCCCTCCCATGGGTAGCCGTAGCGGAAGCGGAAGCCGTAGGAGACGGAATCTCGATCATACGATTTGGGCCCGCAGCCGATCATCCAGCGCATGAGGGCACGGTCTCGCCTTGCGGCCAGGCGTTCCTCGAGCGTGGTCCTCCACTTCATCCCCGATCTCCCTCCTCGTTGGAGTGAATGATACTCCGGGCCAAGGGGTTCACTTTGTCCGATAGGAGATCTCTCGGGATGCCTTAAGGAGCAGGAGTACGAATTTCGAGGGCACCGTCAACTAAAGTGGAAGGAATTCTACGCGGTTTTCCAAGTCCTCCGGCTCACCCGCCTTCGCGATCAGCTCCAAATCGCGGACACATTGCCCGATGGTGATGCGCAGTGGGTGCGCGTAGCTAATCCAGGCCCCTGCGCCGAAGGCGGGTGCGAAGGGGGGAGATGGATTTGCGAGCCTGAGCGTGTTTTCGATCGACTTCTCGGAGGCGCTTCTCGATCTCCTTGTCGAGTTCCTCCTGATGATCCCAGTAGTACGCGAGAGCGGCGTGGATTTGGGCCAGCGTAAGATCGGGATGCTGGAAACAAAGCTCTTCCGGGCTCCACCCATAGGCTTGTTGCTCGACCACCAGCTCGATGACTTTGATGGAAGTTCCCTCCAACCGAGCTGTACCTCGATCGTCCAGCACAATATGTTTATAATCCGTCTTTAGATGAGCTCCCATGGTCCCGTGTCGATCCTACTCCCACGGCTCCGGACTGTCAACTCGAGGTCAAGCCGCTTGACAAGCCATAAATCCCTGCGCTACCATGGGCTGCCTTGGGAGCCCAGGCCCAGGCCCAAGCTCAAGCTCAACCGGAAGGAGCGAAGAGCGAGCGGAGGCACAAGAATGGGACGGGCGACGACGGAGCGCGGGCGGCGGGCCGAGGAGCGCGCGGCCGAGTTCCTCCGATCCCAGGGATACCAAATCATCGCGCGCAACTACCGCTGGCAAGGGGGCGAGGTCGATCTCATCGCGCGGGACGGGGATTGGCTGGTCTTCGTGGAGGTCAAGGCCCGCTCCTCCCGGGCCTACGGCCTCCCTGAGGAGGCGATCACGCCCCGCAAGCGGGAGCGCCTCCTGCGCACCGCCCAACGGTATCTGCAACAGAACCCCACCGCGCTCCCCGTCCGCTTCGACGTGGTGGCCCTCTCCGGCGGGGAGGCCCGCCTCTATCGAAACGCCTTCACCCCGGATTCGGGCTAGCCGAGGGATCAGGTCGAGATGTTCGCCAAGGCCCTAAGCGGTGCGGTGGTGGGAATCGAGGCCACCCTGGTGGAAGTCCAGTGCGACCTCTCCCTGGGGCTCCCCTCGTTCGCCATCGTCGGGCTTCCGGAGAAGGAGGTCCAAGAGAGCCGAGAGCGCATCCGCAGCGCGATCAAGAACTCCGGCTACGAGTTCCCCGCCAAGCGCATCACGGCCAATCTGGCCCCCGCGGACGTGCGCAAGGAGGGCGTGGGACTGGATCTTCCCCTAGCCCTAGCGATCCTGACGGCCACCGAGCAGATGCCGGGGGATCGCCTCGACGAGTTCCTGCTGCTGGGGGAACTCTCCTTGGACGGGGAGGTCCGCCCCGTGAAGGGGGCCCTCCCGATCGCGCTGGCGGCCCGGGAGGCGGGGCTCCCCGGCGTGGTGGTCCCCAAGGGGAACGTCGCCGAGGCGGCCCTGGTCGAGGGCATCCGGGCCTACGGGGTGGGCACCCTTCAAGAAGCGATTCGCTTCTTAAGCGGGGAATTGGAGCTGGAGCCCGCCCGCTTCGACCGGGAGGCGTACTTCGCTGCCCACCTCGAGTACCCCGTGGACATGAACGAGATCCGCGGGCAGGAGCAGGCCAAGCGCGCCCTGGAGATCGCTGCGGCGGGGGGGCACAATCTCTTGATGATCGGCCCCCCCGGCTCGGGCAAGAGCATGCTCGCCAAGCGCCTCCCCACCATCCTTCCGCCCCTAAGCTTCGAGGAAGCCCTGGAAGTCACGAAGGTCTACAGCATCCTGGGGCTTTTGCCCCCCGAGGAGCCCCTGTTGGTGCGCCGCCCCTTCCGCGCGCCGCACCACACGACGTCGTACGCGGGGATGGTCGGCGGCGGGCACGGGGTCCCCCGCCCCGGGGAGATCAGCTTGTCCCACCGCGGTGTGTTGTTTTTAGACGAGCTTCCCGAGTTCGAGCGCTCCGTGCTCGAGACCCTGCGGCAGCCCCTCGAGGAGCGGCGGATCACCCTCTCCCGGGCGGCGATGGCCGTGACGTTCCCGGCGGACTTCATGCTCGTGGCGGCGATGAACCCCTGCCCCTGCGGGCACCTCCACGACCCCACGAAGCGCTGCCGCTGCAGCCCCATCGACATTCAGCGCTACCACAAGCGCATCTCGGGGCCGTTCCTGGACCGGATCGACCTGTTCGTGGAGGTTCCGCGGCTCACCAAGGAGGAGCTTATGGGCAAGCCCACCGGCGAGCCCTCTGCAGCAATCCGCGAGCGGGTGCGGGCCGCCCGCGAGCGCCAGCGAACGCGCCTGGAGGGGGACGGCCTTTGGGTCAACGCCCAGATGGGTGTCCGCGAGATCCGAAAATATTGTATACTCTCGCCCGAGGCCCAGGCGCTCTTGGAGGGGGCGATCGACCGCTTTGGCCTGAGCGCCCGGGCCTACAGCCGCGTGCTCAAGGTGGCCCGCACCGTCGCCGACTTGGACGGCCGGGAGGAGATCGGCCCGGCCCACGTGGCCGAAGCCGTGCAATACCGCGCCACCCAGATGCTCGAGTGGGAAGGAGGAGCGTAACGAAGATGAAAACCGTTTGGGACGTCCGGAGGGCCTCGGGTTTGCCGTGGCTGCTCGGCCTCGGAGGGCTTCTGCTGCTCGCGCTCGCCCCCGGCGGGGTCGTCCGGGCCCAGGCCCCCGAGGAAGAGACACAGACCGCTCGCGTCGAGGCCATCGAGGTCCGGGGGAACGAGCACGTCGAGACGAAGACGATCCTCAAGGCGTTGCCCTTCGCCGAGGGGGACGAGATCGCCGTCCCCGACGATCTGCTGCGCGCGGAGAACGCCCTCGAGGAGCTGGGGCTTCTCCAGGAGGCGGCGGTGGACTACCGCCGCGGGGAGGAGGGGATCGTCGTCCTCCTGGATGTGGTGGAGAACCCCCTCATCGAGGAGATCGACATCCGGGGCAACCGCGATTGGAACGAGGACCGCCGGATCGTCGTTCCCTGGGTCAACTGGAGCCTGCGCTGGCCCTTTACGGACTACCTGGTAAGCCCCGACCGCATCGAGGAGATCTTCCAGGAGCACGGGGTCGAGCCCGGTCAGGTGCTCAACGTCAAGAAGCTCAAGCGGGCGCTGGGGATCGAGGAGCCGGGGGTCTGTCCCGCGAACGCGCCCAAGAACTCCCTCTGCGGGGAGTACGTTCAGAAGGGCTACTTCCTGGTGGCGATCTCCGAGATCCAGCCGGGGGCCACGGTCCGGGTGCGGATCGTGGAGTACGTCTTCGAGGACGTCGAGGTGCGGGGGGTGACGGGCCCCTTCCAGGAGAAGGCCCTCGAGCTCCTCCGGGACCTGCCGCGCTTTAAGCCCGTCAAGCTGCAGCAGTTCCAGCTGGCCCTCCAGAACCTCTCCCAGTCGATCTACTTCGAGCCGCTCCAACAGGAGGACATCACGTTTAAGGGGGGGAGCGCCCCCGATCGGGTCGTCCTCGTCGTCTCGCTCAAGCCCCGGGTGCTCCTGGAGGAGCCCGTCCCCGTAAGGAGCATCGACTTTGAGGGCCAGACGGTCTTCTCCGAGGCGACGCTGATGCGGCGCGTCCGCCTCCCCGAGGGGCAAGGGCGGATCGACAACTTCCAGCTCCTCCGCGCCCTGGAGGGCGTCCACCGGCTGTACCGCAAGGAGGGCTACCTCTTCGTGAAGTTCGCCCCCGAGGGGCTGGAGGGCGATACGCTCGTGCTGCGGGTGGACGAGGGGCGCCTGGCCGAGATCGAGATCCGCCAGAACGGGTACACCACCGCCCGGCTCACCCGGCAGGGGCTCGAGGAGCTGCCGCTGGAAGCGGAACGCCTAACCTCGCCCTCGCCGGAGGCTGCGGCAACCGGGGGCCGAACCCCGAGTTCCAACCCCCTCTTGGCCCTCCTGGAACGGGCCTCGGACGCGCTGGGGGAGTTCTTGGGGACGGCCAACGAGAGCGGCCTGCCCCGCACCGACCCCCGGATCATCGTGAAGGAGCTGGCCCTGCGCCCCGGTGACCTGCTCAACCGGTTCCGCCTGGCGGACACCTACCGCCGGCTCCTCGACCTGGGCTACTTCAAGGACGTCGGCTTCGACTTCGAGCCCCTCGACTCCGGGGAGTACCGGCTCCTCCTGGACGTCACGGAGCAGGACAAGCTGGGGAGCCTCAACGGGGGGTTCAGCTTCTCCGCGGAGGGGGTCGTGGGCAACTTAAGCGTCAACGGCAAGAACCTCTACGGCACCGGCCAGGACCTGTCGCTCAAGCTCGACCGGGGCATCTTCGGCAAGGCCGTCACGAACTGGAGCCTCGACTACAAGACCCGCACGCTCCTCGAGTTCGCGGAGTACCTCCAGCTGAACCTCTTCAACAACACCAGCCAGGAGAAGAAGCCCGAGCCCCACCTCCTCCACCGGCGGGGGGCGGAAGCCTCGCTCGCCTACCCTTGGCAGGGGGTCCGGGCCACCTTCGGCTGGCGCCTGGAGAGCTTCACCAAGACGTTCGGCGCCGCCGGTTCCGTGGCGGGGGCGGGCGGAAAGGGAGTTGAGGCCGAGGCCCTCGCCCCCCAGCAGGGGGAAGGCGAGGAGGGGCCTCGGACGGAGCAAGGGCTTACGAACTCGCTTTGGCTCTCCGTCACCCAGGACGATCGGAACAACCCGCTCTTCCCCACCCGGGGCGGCGTGCGCACCGGGCGAATCGAGCGCGCCGGGCTCCTGGGCCTGGGCACCGAGGACTTCACCAAGCTCTCGGCCACGCTCATCCAGTTCTTCCCCACGCTGGAGGACCAGACGGTGGCCGTGCGGCTGGTGGGCGGGATCGGCGTGGGACTCCCCTCCCAGGAGCTCTTCTACCTGGGGGGCTCGACGTCGCTTCGGGGGATCGCGACGCGCCGCACCCCGGCGATGGCCTTCGCCAACGTCGAGTATCGGGTGCAGATCGCGCCCGCGCTGGTCAACGTGGCCCTCTTCCTCGACGTGGGGATCGACGACTCCCGGGAGCTCCTAAGGACGATCGGGATCGAGGGGCGGGCCAACATCCCCTACTTCGGGTGGCTGCGCCTGGCCCTGGCCTGGCCGATCGCCGACGGGTGGACGCTGGGGGGCTACAGGGTCGAGGTCGGCTTCGGACCCTTCTTCTGATTCTGAGGGCACAGCACAGCCCGCAAACGGGCCGACGATCCGAGCACGGGACCAAGAGGAGGCATCTTCATGCGACAAGCCGTATGGGTGTTGATCGCCGTCGTGGCGCTGGGCATCGGGTTCGTGGGAGGACGGCTGACCTCTCAGGAGCGGGCGGCCCTCCAGGAGCTCCAAGCCCAGATCGAGGAACTCGAGCGACAACTCGAGGAGCTTGCCGCGCAGGCGGCTACCCCAACGCCGGTGGTGGCCGCCCAGCCCGCGGCCCCGAGCGCACCCCTCAAGGTGGCCGTCGTGCAGGTCAACAAGCTGGCGCTCCGCTTCCAGGAGGACAACCCCGCCCTCCAGGAGCAGGTCCGGCAGAAGACGGCCGAGATCCAGCGGGAGATCCAGCGGCTGCAGCAGCAGCTCCAGAGCGGGGAGATCACCCGGGAGGAGGCCCAGCTCCAAGCGTTCCAGCTCCAGCAGGAGCTCCAAAACCAGCTGCTGCTGGCCGTAGCCGGGCCCATCCAAGCCGCGGTCAACGAGGTGGCCCGCGAGCTGGGCTACGACGTGGTGGTGAAGCACGAGGACGTCGTGCTGTATTATAAGAACACGGTGCTGGACGACATCACCGAGAGGGTCTGGGAGCGCATGAAGCTCCTCAAGTGAGCAACCAGCAAGCAAGAAGCAAGCAAGCGCGACGCGAAGCAAACGCAGAGCAAACGCACAGAAAGGGGCAAGCGACGATGAAGCAAGGCGCGATCTACGCCCTGGTGGGGGCGATCGTTGTGTTGGGCTTGGCCGTCGGGTACCTCCTGGGACAGGGGGGAGGCTTCGGGGCAGCCGCGGCCGAGTGGCGGGAGGAGAGCGAAAAGCTCTCGCAGCAGATCGAAGCGCTCACCCAAAAGATCGACGACCTGCAGGGGCGCGTGGCCACCCTGGAGAACGAGGTCGCCGCGCTCCCCGCCGCCGCCTCCTCGGGGGCCGAGGGGGGAGCGGGCCTCAAGATCGCGTACGTCGACATGTTCAAGGTCCTCCAGGAGCTCCAGGACAGCCCGCTGGTGCAGCGGGCGCTGGAGCAGTTCCGGGCCGAGCAGCAGAAGATCCAGGAGGAGCGGGCCGAGTGGGAGCGCAAGTTCAACGAGGGGGAGATCACCAAGAAGCAGCTCGACGAGAAGCTCTTCGAGCTGGAGCTGCGGCTGCGGGAGATCAACCTCCAATTGTCCGCCCCCATCCAGAAGGAGATGCTGGAGATCATCCGCCAGATCGGCCAGGAGAAGGGCTACGGGCTCATCATCGACAACCCCGCCAGCCAGCTGAACGCCATCGTGCTCTACTCCCAGTCCGGCCAGGCGGACGACATCACCCGGGAAGTGATCGAGCGGCTCCGCACCCGCTTGGAGGAGCAGCAAAGCGAGGGACAGACCGAGGGAGATGGCGGCGAAGAGGGGGAGTGAGCCCAAGCCCACCGCCCCGCCGGAGCTGTTCGAGCTGCTCCCCCTGCGGTATCCCTACTTGATGATCGACCGGGTGGAGGAGCGCTCGCCGGAGCGGGTGGTGGCTCTCAAGAACGTCAGCCACAACGAGTGGTTCTTCGTAGGCCACTTCCCCGAGCGGCCCGTGATGCCCGGGACCCTTCTCTTGGAGGGCATGGCCCAGACCGCAGGGGTCCTGCTGCACGCCCACGAGGGGGGCAAGGGCCCGGCGTTGGGGTTCTTGGTAGGGGTGGACAAGGCCCGCTTCCGCCGCCCGGTCGTCCCCGGGGATCAAGTGCTCTATGAAGCGAAGCTCCTCAAGGCCAAGCGGGGACTGCTGCGGGCCGAGGTGATCGCAACGGTCGACGGGGAGCCCGTCGCCGAGGCCGTCATCTCCGTCATGAGCGCCGGCCTCGAACCCGCGGAGCCCGAACGGGGCTGATCCCCTGCGGCCCCTGCGGGCCGTGGGTGGGCAGCGAAAAACCGAAAACCCCAAAGCAAGAAGCAGGAGGAGTTCCCTATGAGCCCAAAACCCAAGAAGATCGTCGAGTGCATCCCCAACGTCAGCGAGGGGCGCGACGCTCAGAAGATCGAGCAGCTCGCCCAGGCTGTTAAAGACACGCCGGGGGTGGCCCTCTTAGACGTGGACTCCGACGCCGACCACAACCGCACGGTGATCTCGTTCGTGGGCGAGCCCGAGGCCGTCGGGGAGGCCGCCCTCAACCTCGTGGAGAAGGCCGTCGAGCTGATCGACCTCACGAAGCACAAGGGGGAGCACCCCCGCATGGGGGCCGTGGACGTGATCCCGTTTGTGCCCATCCAGAACGTTACCATGGCCGAGTGCGTCGAGCTCTCTAAGAAAGTGGGAGAGCAGATCTGGGAGCGCTTCCGGGTGCCCGTCTATCTGTACGAGCAGTCGGCCACGCGCCCGGAGCGGGAGAACCTCGCCACGATCCGCAAGGGGGAATTTGAGGGTTTCTTTGAAAAAATTCAAGAGCCCGACTGGGCGCCCGATTTTGGGGAACGTAAAGTACACCCAACAGCAGGGGTGGTGGCCGTCGGGGCCCGGATGCCCCTCATTGCCTTCAACGTGAACCTGGGAACCGACAATCTGGAAATCGCCAAGAAGATCGCCCAGGCTGTGCGGCACCTAAGCGGGGGCCTGCGCTACGTGAAGGCCCTGGGGTTCAAGCTCGAGGACCGGGGGATCGTGCAGGTCTCGATGAACATGACGAACTACCAGAAGACGCCCTTGTATCGGGCGTTCATCTTGATCGAGCGGGAGGCGAAGCGCTACGGGGTCCCTGTAGTGGGCAGCGAGATCGTCGGCTTGGTCCCCCGGGAAGCTCTGTATCAGACCGCGGAGTTCTTCCTCCAGCTGGAGGACTTCCAGCGGGAGCAGATTCTAGAAGACCGCATTGAGAAGGCCCTAAGCGAAGAATCCGACGGGTGAGCACGGGTGAAACGCGGCTGCGACGTAGCGTCCCTTTGTCTTCGGCCTGATGCGGCCCTGCCCGCGGACGACTGACCTTCCGGCGCCGTCTTCCCTCCCCTAGCATGGGCCCCGCACGATGTGGGGCCTAGGGGCAAGCAGACGAAAGGCTCAGTTTCGCGTCACCGTCCTCGGAGCCGGGAAGACCGGCCTGGCTGTGGCCCGCTTCTTCGCCTCCCAGGGCGCTCGGGTCTTCCTGAGCGACCGTTCCTCACTAAGCCTCGCGTGCAAGCGGGAGCTTGCCCGCCTCGGGGTGGAGCACGAAGAGGGCGGCCACAGCGAGCGGGCCCTGCGGGCAGATTTGATCGTCCCCTCCCCCGGCATCCCCTACGATGCCCCCATTCTCAAGGAAGCCCGCTTGCAGGGTGTACCCGTGATCGGGGAGATCGAGCTGGCCTACCGGCTCTGTCCCAGCTCGAAGATCGTCGCCGTCACCGGCACCGTGGGCAAGACGACCACCACCCACCTCATCGCGGAACTCCTGCGGGCCGAGGGGCACCCCGTGGTGCTGGCGGGCAACGGCGGTGAGCCCTTCATCGCCCAGCTCCCCCGCATCCGCCCGGAGACCGTGGTGGTTCTAGAAGTGAGCAGCTATCAGCTCGAGCACGTCGAGACCTTCCGGCCCCACGTGGGGGTCTTCACCCGCTTTGCGCCCCATCACATCGAGCGGCACGGCTCCCTGGAGCGCTACTTCGCGATCAAGTGCAGGCTCTTTGAGCACCAACGCGAAGGGGACTCCGCGGTCGTCCAGCACGAGATCCCGCTGCCCGATGTGCCCTCCCGTGTTGTCCCCTTCCGCGCGGAGGACCTCGAGGCGGAATCGTTTGGGCATTCGCTCTCGCTTACGCTGCCCCCCCATCTGCGGGAGGACCTCGCGGGGGCGCTGGCCGCCGCCCGCCTCTTCGATCCCACCCTCACCCCTTCAGGAGGAGTCGTAACCCGCGCGCTCCGACTGCCCCATCGTTTGGAGTTCGTGGCCGAGGTCCACGGCGTAAAGTTCTACAACGACTCGAAGGCCACGAGCTTCGCCGCCACGGTCGCCGCCCTCGACGCGTTTTCCCACCCTCGCCATAGACCCTTGGCGCTGCTCCTGGGCGGCCAGGACGAGGGACTCGACCCCGAGCCCTTGGCGCGCGCCGTGGTCGAGCACGACGTAGAGCAGGTCTACCTCCTGGGGGAGACCCAGGGACGCTGGGCTGAGGCCCTCTCCCGACGGGGCTACTCTCGCTTGTGCCTCGTCGGGAGCATCGAGGACGCTTTGGCGGAGGTGTGTGTAAAGCGGCCCCGCCCACGGACGTGTCTCTTCTCCCCGGGCGCTCCCAGCTTCGATCAATTCTCGAATTACGAGGAGCGGGGCGAGCGCTTCCGGCGCGCCGTACGCGCCCTCGCCGGGGCCCGCCCGCGGCGGCCCCGCCCCCGCCGTCGGACACCCATCACCCCCCGGAGTGATCAACCGGTAGTCCGCCCTTAGCAGCGGTCCTTCGTCCCGGGTCGCTTCAGGGGTACAACCTTCCGCGGGCTAAGACGGCTAGATCATACCCTACGCTCTGCGAGCTGCCTTAGGGGATCTTTTACTCTCACGGGGAGGTGGCCTGTTGCGGGGACCAGCGCGGAGAAGCCTGTGGCGGGAGACCTCCTCGCCCCCTTTATGGGAATCGCTGGGGGAAACCCGCGCACGCGCACGCACACGTGCACGCCGCCTGCCCGACTTCCCGCTCCTCTTTGCTGCCCTGGCGTTGCTCTTGTTGGGGCTTCTCATGGTCGCCTCCGCCAGCCTGCCCCTCTCCCTCCACTTCTACAACGAGCCGGAGCGGCTCTTTATCAAGCAGCTCCTCGCCGCCGCCCTGGGGCTGGGGCTGCTCGGGGCGCTGGTGCGCTGGGACTACCGCAGGCTGCAAGACTACGACGGCGTCCTGCTCGTGGGCGCGTTGGGAGCCACCCTGCTCACGTTCGTTCCCTCTTTGGCTCCCAACGGGCTCTGGTTGCAGGTGGGGGGCTTCTCCCTCCAGCCGACGGAGTTCCTCAAGGTCGCGTTTATCGTCTATTTGGCCGCCGCGCTCGTCCGCAAGGAACAGGCGGGGGATCTGGAGCACTTCACCACGGGCGCGCTCCCCTTTTACGCGCTCCTGGGGCTGATCGCGCTCATCGCCGCGCTGCAGCCCGACTTCGCCCTGGTCCCCCTCTTCGGCGCGATCACGGGGTTTATGCTGTTCATCGCGGGCGTGCGACTGCTGTACCTTTGGGGGCCGCTGCTCCTGGGGCTCCCCTTCATGGCCCTTCTGCTGTGGCTCGCCCCTTACCGCCGGGAGCGGCTTCTGTCATACCTGAACCCGTTCGCCGACCCGGAGGGGGCGGGCTATCACTTGATCCAATCTTTAATTGCCCTGGGCTCCGGGGGGCTGTGGGGCCGGGGATTGGGGGCGAGTCGCGAGAAGTGGCTCTACCTCCCCTCCGCCTACAACGACTTCATCGTCTCCGTGATCGGGGAGGAGCTGGGGCTTTTGGGCGTGCTCCTGGTGTTGGGGCTCTTCGTGTTGCTCTGCGTGCGCGGGTTCCGGATCGCGCTCTCGGCCCCCGATCGCTTTGGGTTTTTGTTGGCCGCAGGCGTCACGTTCGCGCTCGGCTTTCAGGCGGCCGTCAACGTGAGCGTCGCCGTCGGGGTGCTGCCCGTGACGGGCCTTACCCTCCCCTTGGTGAGCTACGGCGGCTCCTCGCTGATCGTCTCGCTCCTCATGATCGGGATCCTGCTCAACA
>JALUUA010000079.1 GCA_027021605.1 Candidatus Bipolaricaulota bacterium
CCGCCAGAAGATCCCAGCTCATCGCGAACACGGCGAAGAAGAACGCGAACGTAAGGGGCGTATACCAGGACGTGGGCAGGCCCACCCGGGGGAGCAGCGCCAGCCCCAGGACCGTGACCCCCAGCACGAGGAGCGAGATCCGAAAGCGCCTCCGGCGGGCCCCGGCCCGCGCCCGGAGCTTTCGCTCCTCGGGCGCCGTCGGCGTGAGTTTCGCCTGCCGTTGGGTCTTGAGGTCGAGCATCGTCTTAAGGGGCTAAGAGGCAGGCCGCCCAAGCAGCCCCCCCGGGCGCACCAGCAAGACGAAGACGATCAGCGCCGCCGACGGGATCCCCACCCAGCTCGCCCCCAGGGGGAGGCCCACCTGGGGAGCGTAGAACGTGAGCGTCTCGACGAAGCCCACCAGGTACGCCGCGATGAGGGAGCCCGTAAGGCTCCCCAAGCCCCCCAAAATCACGATGGCAAACGAGATCACCAGGGGGTCGACCCACATCCGGGGGGACATCCCGCCCGGATAGGCGAAGAAGATCCCCGCTAAGCCCGCGAGCGCCCCCGACAGGGCCCAGACGACCGTGTAGACCCTCACGACGTTGATCCCCACCAGGGAGGCCCCGGCGCGGTTCATCGCCACCGCCCGAATCGCCTTCCCCAGGCGCGTCCTCCCCAAGAAGAGCCCGAAGGCCCCGATCGCCGCCCACGAGACCCCGAAGGCGACCGCGAAGACCGCCGGGATCGTCACGCCCCCGAGGGTGAGGTTCCCCGGCACCGGGGGCGGGAGGCTGCGGGCCGGGACCCCGTAGGCGATCGCCACCCCCTCTTGGAGGACGAGGGCCACGGCCAGCGTGACGATAAGGGTCAAGACGGGCGAGCCCTGCACCCGGCGGACGATCCCCCGGTAGAGCAACGCGGCGAAGAGGGCCGTCCCTAAAACCCCCAGCACGAGGCTCGCGAGCAAGGGCAAGCCTGCCAGCGTGAAGAGGGTATACGCCAGGTACGCCGAGCCCATGAGCAGCGCCCCGTGGGCCAGGTTGAGCACCCCGCCCACCCCAAAGAGCAGGGTAAAGCCCAGCGCCACCAGGGCGTAGAGGGCGCTTCGGAGGAGCGCAAGGAGGAGGATCTGTTCCATGGGCAAGAAGCAAAAGGAGGGGGACGGCCTTCGGGCCGTCCCCCGAGCGCGCCTACGGCGGGGGGAGGAACTCGGAGTTCTTAAACTCCGGCGGCCAGACGACCTTGCGGTCCGGGTTCCCCTCTGCGTCGACCTGCCATTGGACCCACTTGGGCACGACCAGGGGGTTCCCCTCCTCGTCGCGGACGATGGGGTCGTGGGGCTTCTCGTCGTCGGGGCCCTGGAAGCGGATCCTCCCCACGGTGCCCACCCAGTCGACCTGCTCGATGGCCGCCACCAGCTCCTCGCGGTATTGCCGGTACTCGTTGGAGCCCGAGGGCGGCGGGGGATCCCCCAGGATCTCGACCGCCTGCTTGAGCACGTAGAGGGCGTCGTAGGTGGTGTACGAGGTAAAGAGCGGCTGCACCGGCGGGGTGGTAAAGCGCGACACGTACGCGTTGAAGAAGGGGAGGGTCCGCTCGGTCACGGCCGTGGCCCCGGTGGCCGCGTCGGCGTAGACGTGGGAGAGGACCTTCCCCTCGGTCTGGGCGAAGTACTCGAACGCCTGGCCCGTCACGTTGATCCCCACCACGGGCAGCCGCGGCCCCTGGTCGTGCCACTGGCGCACGAACCCGAACCCGTTGCGGCGGATGAACGCCACCACGAACGCCTGGGCCCCGGACTCCTCGGCCTGGGAGAGGACCCCGCTAAAGTCAAAGTTCCCCGACGGCGGGAAGAGCGTCGAGGCCACCACCTCGATCCCACCCTCGGGGAGCTTTTGCTCCAGAAAGCTCTTAAAGTCTCGCCCGAACTGGCCGTCCTCGCAGACGAGGGCCACCCGCTCCACCCCCAGCTCCGCCTGGAGGGTCCCCCGGGCCATGGTCACGGTGTCCTCGGTGAGCACGTCCGTATCGAGCATGATCCGGAAGTAGTACTTGAAGTTCTCGTAGTCCTCCTTGACCCTCTGGGTCGTCTCGGGGGTGGCCGTCCCCGTGTTCAAAAAGACGGTGCGGACCCGGGGCAGGACGCTGAGGACGGGCAGCGTCGTCTCGTCGAGGAAGCCGCCCACCACGGCCAGCACCCCCTGTTCTTCGGCCAGCTCCTCGAAGCGCTGGGGGGCGATTCTCGGGTCGAACTGCGTATCCCTCACCAAGCCCTCGACGGTGAGGGAGCGCCCCAACACCTTCTCGTCCGTGGCGTTGATCTCGTCCTGGGCGATGAAGGCCCCGCGGACGGTCGCCTGGCCCAGCGGGAAGTTGAAGAGCAGAGGGGTGAGAACCCCGACTTTAATGGGCTCTTCCTGGCCGAGCCCCCGGCGGGGTCCGAGGGCGGCGGTCCCCAGACCCAGCCCCAATCCCAGTCCCAGCCCGAGCCCCAGGCCGCGGAGGAACCCGCGGCGGCTGATCCCCCTTCGCCTTTGCGTGCTCCCGACGTGCGTCATGCCGTTCCCTCCTCCTGGCTCCTTGTGCGCGTTTTCCGGGTGATCCGCCGAGGGCCCTCGGCGGATCACCCGATGTCCGCTTTCTACCGCAAAGGAGGTTCCCATGTCAACCTCCGGTCCCCGCCGGGGCCGCCGCGGCGCCGGCGAGGGTGATCGAGCCCACTTGTCCCCAAAACGAAATGGGGCTACAGTTAAACCGTACCGGGGACAAGGGTTGTTCCTCGCGAGGACGGACGGCTTCGGCGTCTTCAACTGTAAATGTAAACGAGGTGTGCCTGGCAGGGAGGTGTGTCGAGATGCGCCGCCGGATGCGGGGCGCGGGCCCGGGGTGGACCCCCTGGCCTACGCTTTGCCTCATCCTTCTCTTTGTAGTTGCCCTTGCGGGGCCCTCGGCCTCGTGGGCCCAGCCCTCCGGAGGGGGGGGCGGTGACGGCGGGCCCCAGGGCGGGGGCGGGAGCCCCTTGGCTCCCGAGGTGCTCTTCGTCGACTTTCCGCGGGAGATCCCGGCCGACGGGAGCCGGGTCTTCGGGCGGGTCGGCTTCCGGGACGCGGACGGGGACATCAACTGGGCCCAGTTCGACGTGGTCGAGGCTACGGCCTTCGAGCCCTTCGGGTTCAACCCCAAGGTCGAGGGCCGCACCGAGGGGGCCTTCGAGTTCTTCGTCTTCTCGCGGATCGCCCAGCGGGTGACCCTCGCCGTAACCCTCAAGGACGGGGCGGGAAACGAGAGCTTCCCCAAGGAGTTCACGTTTGAAGCCGTCACCCTCGTCGAGTACGTGACGAGCTGGGGCGGGATGGGCAGCGGGAACGGCCAGTTTCGCGACATGATGAGCGTCGCCCTCGACCCGCAGGGGAACGTCTACGTCACGGACTTCGCCAACAACCGGGTGCAGAAGTTCTCCCCCGAGGGGGAGCTCCTGGCGATCTGGGGGGGCCGGGGACAGGAGCCCGGGCGCCTGGACGGGCCCACGGGGATCGCCGTCGACCTCGAGGGCTTCGTCTACGTCGCCGAGGCGGGCAACCGCCGGGTGAGCAAGTTCACGAGCGACGGGACCTACGTGCTGCACTGGGGCGAGTTCGGCAGCGATCCCGGGCAGTTCACGTTCCCCACCGGCGTGGCTGTCGACCGCCGCGGGGACGTCTACGTGGTGGACCAGACCACCGGGTACGTGCAGGTCTTCAGCCCCACGGGGGCTTATCTCAGGCGCTTCGCGGGCCGGGGGACGGGCGACGGGCAGCTCATGGGGGCCATGGACCTCGCGATCGACCGCGAGGGGAACGTCTACGTGGCCGACACGGGCAACGACCGCATCGTGCGCTTCGGGACGGACGGGGCCTTCCTGGGGCAGTGGGGCAGCTCCGGCTCCCGGGACGGGCAGTTCAACCAGCCCCGCGGGGTGGCCGTGGACCTTCAGGGGAACGTCTACGTGGCCGACATGGGGAACCACCGCATCCAGATGTTCACCCCCGAGGGGCGGCTCCTGGCCAAATGGGGCAGCGCGGGCCGCGGCCAGGGGGAGTTCCTCGAGCCCATTGACCTGGCCGTCAACAACGAGGGGATCATCTACGTGATCGAGGAGGGCAACCACCGCGTCCAGGCGATCAAGTTCAAGTCCCCCTAGCCGATCCCATCCCCCTAGCCGAGGGCTCGCTCGACTCGACGGCCTCGCGCGCCGCTCGGAGGTTCTCGGGGGGGGCCGTGACGGGCACCACGCACCCCGCGCCCACGATGAGCCGCCGTCCCCGGGTCTGCCGAACGGCGTCGAGGACCTCGCGCCGGACCTCCTCCGGGGTGCCCCCCGGAAGCGTCGTCGAGCGGTTGAGCCCCCCGAGCACCGCCCCCGAAAAGCGCTCTTGGCCCTCGGCCAGCGAGGGGGACGTCTCCCGGTCGTGCCAGTTTACGATCTGCACCGGGTACCTTGGGGCCAGCTCGAACATCGGGCGGGGACCGTGGAGGTGGAGTACCCCCACCCGCGCTTGGCCCCCAACGGCCTCCAGGACCTCGAAATCGAAGGGGACCCCGAACGCCTCGTACTCGCTGGGCGAGAGCACCTCATAAGAGGCGAGCTGGGTGGCGAAGAAGATCCCGTCCGCCCCGTGACCCAAGCACGCCTCCGCAAAGCGGGCCGTGGTTTGCGCAACGACGCGCAGCCCCGCCTTGAGATCTTGGGGGCGCTCGCGCAGGTGCTCGAAGACGAGATCCCCCGCGAGCTGCTTGGCGATCGTCAGGGGGCTAAAGACCGTCTGGAGCACGGGGACCTCGGGGCCGACGCCCTCCCGTATGAGCTGCAACGCCCGCAGCTCGCGCGCCAGCACGGGGTTCTCCGCGGGGGTGAGGGCCTCCAACGCGTGCCAATCCTCCGGGCGCTGCACGGGGCGGCTCAGGTACTCGCGCGTCCCCTCCGCGTTGTCGGCGGGCCTCAGCTTAGCCCCCCACGCCTCGGCGGGATAGCCCGATGCGGGCGTCACCTTTACGAGATCCCAACGATATTCCCTTTGGAAGGCGACGGTGGCGCGGGCGAGCCCCTCCGCGGTGAGGTCGTCGTGCGGGAAGTGCCGCCACAGGGCGATCGGGACGCGGTCGGGCTTCTCCCCCCGCAGGACGGCTTCGATGCGCTCTCGTGGGGTCATCGACGGAGACATGGCCCGATCGTAGCCCATGGCCGCCGCATCGGCAAGCCTCCCCTCCAGCCCGCAGCCGGACGGGATTTGACCTCGAACTCCGGAGATCTTATGCTTCCTACGCCATGAGGGTGATGCGATTGGTGTGGCTTCTCTTCGTGATGATTCCGGCCGTGGCCTGGGGTCTGACCGGCTGCCTGCACGAACTCGGCTTTGGGCCCGGCTCCGGCTCGGAGCCGAAGGTCGTCGAGGGCACGGGCACCGTCGTCTTCGTGGATCTCGAAGGGGGTTTTTACGGGATCGTGGCGGATGACGGCGCGCGCTACAACCCCCTGAATCTCCCTGCGGAGTTTCAACAGGACGGACTGCGGGTGCGCTTTCGCGTCCGCATTCGGGAGGACGCAGCGACGATCCAGATGTGGGGCACGCCCGTAGATATCCTCCAAATCGAACCCCTAGAGAGCCCGCGCCTCTGAGCGATGCTCCGCGCGCTGGGGCTGCACCGCCGCGAGCTGCGCGCCTGGGCCCTCTACGACTGGGCCAACTCGGCGTTCGCCACCACCGTGATGGCCGCGGTGCTCCCCATCTTCTACGCCGACGTGGCCGCCGCTCCCCTCCCCGAGCACCTGCGGACGGCCTACTGGGGCTACACCACCGCGGCGGCGTTGCTGCTCACGGCGCTGCTCGCCCCCGTGCTGGGGGCCGTGGCCGACCAACGGGGCGCCAAGAAGCGCTTCCTCGCCTTCTTTGCGGGGATGGGCATCGCCGCGACGGCCCTGCTGGGCGCGGCGGGGGAAGGGACCTGGCTCTACGTCTCCCTCGTGTTCGTCGCGGCGAACGTGGGCTTTGCCGCGGCCAACGTCTTCTACGACGCGCTGCTCCCGCACATCGCCCGCCCTTCAGAGCTACATCGCGTCTCGACGGCGGGCTTTGCGCTGGGGTACGTGGGCGGCGGGCTCCTCTTAGCGCTTAATCTCTTATGGATCCTAAAGCCCGGGTGGTTCGGCCTGCCGGACGCCCGGACCGCAGCGCGCCTGGCGTTCGGGAGCGTGGCGCTGTGGTGGGCCCTCTTCTCGATCCCCCTCTTTCGGGGGGTGCCCGAGCCCGCCCGCCCTCCCACGCGCCGCCCAGGCCCCGGGGGCGCGTTCCCCACGGGGGTCCTGCGCGAGGGCTTCGGTCGCCTTGCGAAGACGTTTCGCGAGGTCCGGCGCTATCGGCAGGCGTTTCTGTTCCTAATCGCGTTTTGGCTCTACAGCGACGGGATCGGGACGATCATCAAGATGGCCGCGATCTACGGGCGGGAGATCGGCATCGGCCCCACCGACCTCCTCGGGGCCCTGCTGCTGGTGCAGTTCGTGGGGATCCCCTGCACGTTCGCGTTCGGGGCCCTGGCGGATCGCCTGGGGGCTAAGGGCGGGCTCTACGTCGCGTTGGGGGTGTACACGGCCATCGCGGTGTTGGGGTTCTTCATGACGGAGGGCTGGCACTTCTGGGCCCTGGCGGGGGCGGTGGGGACGGTCCAGGGCGGGGCCCAAGCGCTGAGCCGTTCGCTCTACGCCTCGCTCATTCCCCCCGAAAAGTCGGCGGAGTTCTTCGCGTTCTACAGTGTAAGCGGAAAGTTCGCGGGGGTCGTGGGCCCGGCGCTCTTCGGGGCGATCTCGCAGCTTGCGGGCGGAAGCCGCTTGAGCATCCTGTCGCTCATCGTCTTCTTCGCCTTGGGGTGGCTTTTGGTAAGCCGCGTGGACCTCGAGGAGGGGCGGCGCGCCGCCCTCGCGGGGGCGGGAGGAGGAACCCATGACATCGAAGATTGACGGGAAACGGTATCGGGCCTTCCTCGTCGACCTCGACGGGGTGCTGGTGCGGGGCTCGGAGCCCCTCCCGGGCGCGCCGGAGGCCCTGCGAACGCTTCAAGAGCGGGGTCAGGTAGTCGTGTTCTCCAACAACTCCACGCGCTCCCGCCGCGCCTTCGCCGAGCGGCTTCGGGCTATGGGATTCCCCGTGCGCCCGGAGGAGATCGTAAACAGCGCCTTCGTGGTGGCCCAATATCTACGGGAGCGCTCCGGCCCGGCGCGGGTGTACGCGATCGGGGAGGAGGGGCTGCGCGAGGAGCTGGAGGCCGCCGGACATACCCTAACACCGCCCGAGGAAGCGGAGTACGTCGTAGTGGGGCTCGATCGGCGATTTCGCTATGAGCAGCTCGCAGAGGCGCTGCGGGCCCTCCTCCGGGGTGCCGTCTTCGTCGCGGCGAACGCCGACCCCGTCTTCCCCACGGCTCAGGGCTTGATTCCGGGGGCGGGCGCGCTGGTGGGAGCCCTGCAGGGCATGGGCTATCCGCCCCAGGAGATCGTGGGCAAGCCCTCCCCGATCGCGTTCCGGGTCGCGCTCAAAGCCACCGGGGTCGCGAGCCCCCGGGAGTGCCTCATGATCGGCGACCGGCTCGATACGGACGTCGAGGGGGCGCGGCGCGCGGGGATGGATTCCGCCTTGGTGCTCACGGGCGTACTCCGGCCCGAGGACCTCGAGGGGAGCGAGATCAAGCCCACGTTCGTCGCCGAGAGCCTCGCCGCCCTCGCCCGCGCGATCCGCTCTTGACTCCCATTTGCAGGAGGGACTAGAATGGCTCCGCGATCCCACGGAACGGCACAGGGCACACAACAGGACATACAAGGGAGGGACAGGAGATGCCCCTCACGGAGGAAGCGTTAAAAGAAAGGATTCGTCAAGGCTACCTCGTCGAGAGCCCCGAGGAGATGACCGAGGGGTACAAGAAGGCCCTCATTCAGATCTTATTGGTGCAGGCGGACACGGAGCTGATGAGCGCGCCTGCGTACTACATGGCCGCCTGCAAGGCCCCCTCGCTCAACACGCGGCTCTCGGCGTACGCCATCATCCAGGACGAGCTGGGCCACGCCCACATCACCTTTCGGTTGCTAGAAGACCTCGGGCTCGATAAAGAGTATCTCATCTTTGGCCGCAAGCCCCACGAGTTCAAGAACCCCTACGGCTTCGATCAACCCTTGGAGACGTGGGTGGAGCTGGTGGTGGCCAACGCCTTCTTCGACCGGGCGGGCATCGTGCTGCTGAGCGACCCCTTCCAGAACACGAGCTACGGCCCCTGGAAGCGGGCGCTCGCGAAAGTCGATAAAGAAGAGCTCTTTCATTTGAGGCATGGGGAGGTCTGGATGCGGCGCCTCTGCCAGGCCGGGGGCAAGGTCAAGGAGGAGGTCCAGCGGGCCGTCGACTGGATGTTCCCCATGGGCGTCGAGTGGTTCGGGATGCCGGATCACCTCAAGCGCCATACCGCCCAGCTCGAGTACAAGCTCAAGGGCAAGACGAACGACCAGTTGCGTCAGGAGTGGCTGAGCGCCGTGGTGCCCCTCTGCGAAGAATGCGGGATCAAAGTCCCGGCCCACTACGACGAGGAGCAGGGGCAATTCGTGTTGGACTACCCCCTCCCCTGCGACTACGACCCGGAAAGGAAGGAGTGGCTGTTCGATAAGCCCATCACCTGGGATCAGGTCTTCGAGCGCTGGAAGCGGCGCGGGCCGTACAACGAGTACTACGTCAACCTGCTCCAGCAGCAATACAAGCGCTTTTCTGCGCTTTTTAACGGGAACGGAACGGCCCACGGATCGTAGGATCGAACGGGATCATGCGCGCTTCAAGCCCAAGCCCAAGCGAAAGCGGAAGGCTCTCGGAGGCGGTCGTCTGGGAGGCCCTCAAGGACGTAAACGACCCGGAGATGCCCATCAGCCTCGTGGACATGGGCATGGTCTACGGGGTCTCCGTGGACCCCGAGGCGCGGGCCGTTCGGGTCGAGCTGGGGCTTACGGCCACGGCCTGCCCGGCGATGGACTTCATCCGCGAGGACGTCACCCGGCGCTTACAACGAGAAGGGTTTCAGCGCGTGGAGATCGAGTGGGTCTGGGACCCCCCCTGGACCAAGGACCGCATCAGCGAGGAGGGACGGCTCCTTCTGGCCTGCTGGGGGATCAGCGTCTGAGCTTTGCCCCTCCGAAGGACAAAGCGGGAGACGAGAAGAGGGAAAAGCGGGAGGAAAAAAGAAGAAGAGGTGACCCCAGGATGAAGTTCGGCGAGATCTACGAGATCTTCGCGCGCCAGCGGCGGGTGGACCCGCTGCAGCACATCGGCAGCGTCGTTGCACCCAACGAGGACCTGGCGGCGGCGTACGCGCGCTCCATCTACAACGAGGAGCCGTGGATCGAGATGCGGGTGGTGGCCCGCAGGCACTTGATCCCGGCCATCGACCTTGCGACCACAAGGAGCCCGGCATGAGCCAGCGCGAGTTCCAAAACCCCACGGAGCTGGACGAGCGCACGCGACAGGCGGTCTACGACCTCTTCCTGGTGCTGGCCGACACGAAGCACCTCTTGGGGCTGCGCTACGGGGAGTGGCTCGGCGCGCCCGCGATCGAGGCCTCCATCGCGTCCGTGGCGATGGCCCAGGACGAGTTCGGCCACGCCCGGCTCTTCTACGGGCTCCTCGGGGACTTCCACCAAGCGGGGGTCCCCGAGCGGGAGGAGAAGCCCGAGGAGTACCGCAACTTCGAGGGGCTGGATCGGGCCTGGGAGTCGTGGCTCGACTTCATCGCGGCCAACGTGTTGGTGGACGGGGCGCTCTCCGTGCAGATCGAAGCCCTCCGGGGTTCGAGCTACGTGCCCGTCCGGCGGATGGTGGCCAAGATCGTCCAGGAGGAGCGCTTCCACCAGCAGCACGCCCGGGGGTGGCTCCTGCGCGTGGCCCGCGAGGGGGCAAAGCCCAAGGCCGAGCTGGAGAAGGCGCTCAAGCGCATCTGGGAGCCCGTGCTGCTGTGGCTGGGCCGCCCCGGCTCGGAACACGAGCGGGCCCTGGTGAGCGCGGGCATCCAGGACACGGACGGCGAGGGGCTGCGGACGCGGCTGATCGAGCGCTTGGGGCCCCTTCTCGTCGAGGAAGCGGGCCTCGATCTTCCCCTCTCCAACGACGCCATCACGGGGCAGTGGGTGCTGGGGACGGCCCTCTCGTGGGAGGGCTTCGACGACGCGTTCCGCCGCCGCTCGCGCACGGGGCCCGATCCCGAGACCTTCCGTCAGATCGAGTCCTTCCTGGGCCACGCGTACCCGGTGGGGAGCTGACCATGGGCCGCCCCGAACGCCGCCCGCGGGACGAGCGGGCTGCCGCTGCAGATACAGACCCACAAGGGGCCGACGGCCGGGTGCGCTGTCCCTTCTGCGGCTCCCATGAGACCGAGCTGTACTCGCTCTTCGGCTCCCAGCTCTCGACGTCGCAGTATTACTGCCGCCGGTGCCGGGTGGCGTTTGAGGCGCTCAAGTGGGAATCGTAAGGCTCTCCAGATCCCGCGGGTAGAACGTGATGATCTCGATTCCCGTCTCCGTGACCACCACGGTGTCGGAGTGGCGGAACCCGCCGACCTCGGGGTCGTAGAGCCCCGGCTCGACGGTGAAGACCATCCCCGGCCGGATCTCGGTGTTGTCGCCCGTGTCCAAAAAGGGCCCCTCGTGGTAGCGAAGCCCAATCGCGTGGCCCGTGTGGTGGCGCCAGTACCCCATCAGATCGTGCTTCTCGTAGTACCGGCGCACGGCGCGGTCCACGTCGGCACAGAGGGCCCCCGGCTTTATGGCCTCAAAGGCCGTCTCCTGGAGGGCGAGCATGTGCGCGAACAGCTCCTTCTGGCGGGGCGTGGGCTCCCCCACGATCATCGTGCGCTCGAGCTCGGCGTGGTAGCCCCACACGGGGGCGCTCGCGCCGGTGACCAGCACGTCGCCGGGTTGGAACTGAATATTTTGGGCCATCGCGTGCGGGATGGCGGAGCTCCGCCCGATCTGCCCCCGGTAGCCCGCCCGCGCCCCCGAGAACCATGGGCTCTGCGCCCGGTAGATGGGCCCGATGGCGTCGAGCATCGCCAACGTGGCCTCCGCGCTCGCCCGCAGGCTCACCTCCGTCTCGGTGGCCCCCACGCGGGTGTAGCGCTGCAGCAGCATGTGGGCCAAGTTCGCCCACTTGGCGCTCTCCCGCAGGCACGCGATCTCGGCGGGGCTTTTGATCGTCATCTGCTCTTCGACGAACGCTCGAAGGTTCCGAACGCGGGCGCCCAGAAGCTCGCTCAGAGAGGGCCCGCGGTAGCCCAGGATCCAGGGGTAGCCGTCGGAGTCCGCCCCTAAGGGGTCTCTAATACCCATCTCTTGCAGGGCGTCCTTCAGGAGTTCCATGGGGTGGGGGCTGTCGGGGTACTCTTGGTAGTGCACCACGCGATCCACCCGGGCGTTCGCCTTCGCGTGTTCCAGTTCAAGACGGGGGACGAACAACGTCGTCTCACCCCGGGCGTTCATCAGAAGGGCGATGGGCCGCTCCGTGGGGATGAACGCAAAGCCCGTGTAATACAGAACGTACGACGCGTCGAAGAGGACCGCGCCCGAAAGCCCCTCCCGCTCGAGGTGCTCTTGTAGCCTCTGCGCGCGCCCTCGCAGCTCCTCGTTCGAGATCCGAAGGGATGTGGGGGTAACTGCCATCGTCCGTCTCCGCCTCCTTTGGGAAGCTCCCTAAAGCTCTAGAGGATTCCTCGCGGCCATTCTAGCACAGACCCGGTCCGCGCGCTGCGTTGCCCTCTTGACGCATGGGAGAAATTATGCTAGGCTCTTTTTGAGAACGCGGATCGTTCCTATCGCGCTCTCGCCGTAGGGTCTATCAAAACGAAACGAGCGCGATGCAGGGCGGGGGCTGACTTCTTCCGGAGCCCGCAGGAGCCCGCCGATCGCTTCGCTTGAGGCCCGTCTCCTCCCCGCTTGCGCTACCCAAGGAGGTTGGTCTTTGATGCAGCGGAGGGGGCCGGGACGTCTTCTAGGGGTCGTTTCTTTCCTCTGCGTTTTCGTTCTTGGGCTTGGACTTGGGGCCTGGAGCCCGCTGGCCCAAGGGGCCACGATCGCCGTGAACTCCCTGGCGGACAACACCACGACAGGCGACGGCAACTGCACGCTGCGCGAGGCGATCAACAACGCCAACAGCGACTCGGACACCAGCGGCGGGGATTGCGCTGCGGGCACGGGGGACGACACGATCACCTTCAGCGTCAGCGGGACGATCACGCTCGGCTCCGCCCTGCCGACCATCGTCAGCACAGCCACGGCGGGCAAGCTCACGATCGACGGCAGTGGGCAGAGCATCACCGTCAGCGGCAACGACAGCGTGCGGGTGTTCGCGGTGGCATCTGGCGCAGAGCTCACCCTGAACAGCTTGACGGTGAGCCATGGAAAGACGGGGTCCTCCGGTGGCGCCATCTCGAGCGGCGGCACAGTGACCGTGACGAACGCCACCTTCTCCCATAACAGCGCGACCGTCGACGGCGGGGCCATCTTGAGCGCCGGCACGCTGACGGTTCAAAACAGCACCTTCACCGACAACGCCGCCAAAAGGGGCGGCGCTATCCTCATCGTCGGCGGCTCGGTGACGATCACGAACAGCACCTTCGCCGATAACAACGGGTCCCTTGGCGCCGGCGGCATTCAAGTCCAAGCTGGCAGCACGGTGACGATTCAAAACAGCACCTTCTCCGGCAACAGCGGCACGAGCGGCGGCGCCATCAGCAACGTCGGCACGGTGACGATCACGAACAGTACCTTCTCCCATAACAGCGCAACCGGCGACGGCGGGGCCATCAGCAACAGCGACAACAACGGCACGGTGACGATCACGAACGCCACCTTCTCCGGCAACGCCGCCGGTGGCGACGGCGGCGGCATCTTCAACTTCTCCAGCGGCACGGTGACGATCAAGAACTCGATCGTGGCGGACAGCCCCTCCGGCGGGAATTGCTTCAATGACAACAGCTCCACCTTCACCACGCTGGGGGTGAACTTCGACACGGACGCGACCTGCCCAGGCTTCACTCAGAAAACGAGCGCCCAGCTCAAGCTCGGTCCCCTGGCGGACAACGGGGGGCCGACCCAGACCCACGCCCTCGGTGCGGGCAGCGTGGCCATCGACGCCGCGGCGGGCTGCCCTCCGCCCAACACCGACCAGCGCGGCGTCGCCAGACCCCAAGGCTCAGCCTGCGACGTGGGGGCCTATGAGGCCCAGTTGTTCACCCTCACCGTCCAAGGGGCGGGGACGGGCAACGGGACGGTGACCAACTCGGGGATCAACTGCACAAGCACCGCGGGGACGACCTCGGGGGACTGCTCCGAGACCGTTCCCGAGGGAACGGTGATCACCCTGACGGCCACCGCCGACCCGGGGTCGACCTTTGTGGGCTGGACCGGCTGCGACAGCCCCTCGGGGGATCAGTGCCAGATGACCCTCGACGCCGACAAGACCGTCACCGCCGCGTTTGACCTCACCACCGTTGCCGGGGACGGCGACGTCAACGGGGACGGGGTGGCGAACATCATCGACGCGCGGATCTGCCTGCGCTTCGCCCTCGACTTGATCTCGCTCGACGCTTCCGAACAGCAGACCTGCGACGTGGACGGGGACGGCGACGTGGACCGCGACGACGCGGTGGAGATCGCCAAGTTCGACATCGACCTCCCCAGTGCGCTGGCGGCGGGACTGCGGGATGTGGGGCTGAGACTGGGACTGGGCCTCCTGGCGCTGGCGGGCTTGGGGCTGCTCGCGTTCCGGGAGAAGCCGTGGGTGTCGGCGTCGTCTTGGTTCCGGCGATCCCGGCGCGAGTTGGTGTCGGTGCTGTTGATCGCCGTGGGGCTGGTAGCCGCAAGCTGCGGGGTCCGGCCGCTTCCGCCGGGGGCGAGCGCCATCGTGGCGCGACTCCAGGAGGACACCCTCGTGATCTCCGTACGGGCGATCCCGGGCGGGGGGCTGGCCGCGTTCTCGGCCGGGACGGGCGGGTTTACCTTCGACCCGAAGCGCTTTGAGGTGATGGGCCTTGAGGCCGCACCGGGCTGGGATCTGCTGGCGTCCCAGATCGACAACGCGGCGGGCGAGGTGTGCTTTGCGCTGGTGAACCCCACCGGGGGGACGGAGACGGGACCCGTGCTCACGCTGACGATTCGGCACAAGAGCCTGGGGAAGGCGGGGCTGGAGTGGGACCCCGCGGCGCTGGTGCTCGGCGACGCCAACGACCAGGAGATCGCCGTCGACGGCGTGACGTTTCTCG
>JALUUA010000080.1 GCA_027021605.1 Candidatus Bipolaricaulota bacterium
GCAAGTGTTTGAGAAGTTTCCTGCCATAGGTCTTGCGGGGATGGTTGTGAACGGCGACGCGACGCCCGTCGGGGTGGCGGTATACCCGAACCGCTCCTTGCCCTTCGTCCCAAGACCAGCCGTCTCGTTCCAACGCTCGGATCAGCTCATCCGCCGTAATGCCCTTGATTTGCTTCCAAATATGGGGCGGGTAGCGCATTTAAGCGACGATGACGGAAAGCTCCTCGGTATGGTGAGTCCCCTGCTTCCAGGGACGGCGGAGGGCCTGGGGGATCGCCTCCAGCGGAATTGGGTCTCCGTGCTTGATGAGCGATCTTAAGTACGCCACGGCCGCGTCGCGGGCGTGCTGAAGGGCCTCTTCCATCGTCGCACCGGAGACGTGCAGTCCCTTGAGGGCCGGGCAGTAGGCATGATACCCGTCATCATCGGGTTCGACGATGATGTCGACCCGAAACGTGATCGTCCGAGCTTTCTCCACAGCCCAGGTCACCTTCCTCCGGGAGCCCATTCTAGCCGTCCCGGATGTGAGGGACAACGGCGGTCAGTTCCCCGCGGCGGCCAGGGCCTGCTCGATCACCTCGCGGAACTTCTCGTAGGGATGGGCACCCTCGATCTTCTCCCCGTTGATGAAGAAGGCCGGGGTCCCCCGCACCCCCGCCTCCGCCCCCTCGCGGAGGTCGTTTACGACCTCGTCGGCGTAGCGCTGGGTGCGCAAGCACTCCGAGAACGCGGGGTCGTCCAGCCCCAGCTCGCGGGCGTACGCCTCGAAGAGGCTCTGGGCCTGCTCCGGGGCGCTCTCCGCCCACTCGGACTGGCGGGCAAAGAGGAGGTCGTGCATCTCCCAAAAGCGCCCCTGCTCGTCGGCGCACTCCGCGGCCAGGGCCGCCAGCCCGGCGTTGGGGTGGATCCGCAAAATGGGGAAGTCCCGGAAGACGAACCGCACCTTGCCCGTGTCGATGTAGTCCCGCTTGAGCTGCGGAAAGGTCTCCTCCGCAAAGCGCTTGCAGAACGGGCACTGGAAGTCGGAGAACTCGATGATCATCACGGGCGCGTCCTCGCGGCCCAAGGCGGGGTCGTCGTCCGGACCCACGGCGGGGAGGCGGCCCGCCGTCTCCGGGGAGGGGGCTCGGGCGGGAGCGGCCTCTTGAACCGCCCGGGCCACGCGCTCCGGCAGCCGGTCTACCCCCTCGGCGAGCCCCTGCACCCGGGCGCCCAGTTCCTCGATCCTCTCCCGCAGGGCGGCGATCTCGTCCCGTAGCTTGAAGTCCTCCTGCACCGGGGGAGGCGGGAAGAGGAGTCGCCCCGCGCCGATCCCCCCCAAGAAGGCGAGGACGACGAGCAGGACCACGGTTGCGATCCTGCCTCCACCTCCGCCTCCGCGGTCCGGCGGGCTTGCGCCCTGCGACGGGATAGGGCCCGCGGGCGGGGGCCCGGCCCCCGGCTCCGCGCCCCCCTCCCGCCGGCGGGGGGACTCCCACTCCCCGTGCTCGGGTGGGCGCTCTTGCCTCTGCTGCCTCTGCTCGTGTTCGGGAAACATATCGGGGATGCCTCCTCAGCGCGGTCCTCTGCGCGATCTCGCTCGTCTATCTTAATTTAACCCCATCACCGTTGCACCAGGAAGTCCGAGAAGCCCACGGACTGGGTGGGGGTGATCCGGAAGAACGGCGTCGTGTAGCGGAGCACCACCGGGGTGCGGCCGCCCTCCCCCCGGGCGAGGAACGCTTGGAGGTTGAGCTCCGGGTTCTCCCCCAAGAAGGCCCGGAAGAACGGGTCCTCGAACGGCACGTGGCGGAAGACGGCGCGGACCTCGTAGGCCGGGTACTCCCGGCGCCCCAGGCGGGTCTCCAAGGGCACCGTCGCCTCCCCCACCACCTCGGCCGTCACCGTGAAGAAGGGGTCCTCCCCCCAGCGCAGCAGCTCGTGGTAGAAGACGTTGAACTCCCACGTCTGCCCCACCTCCAGGGGCCGGCTGTAGAGGTGGTAGATCCAGTCGGAGATCGTCATGGCCTCCCCCGGCCAGGGGATGACGGCCTCGAAGATCCCCTCGTAGCTCGGCAGGCGGACCTCCATGAGCGGTTCCCCGTTCTCGCCCACCACGGGGCGGTAGTACCCCTCCCCCGTGTAGTCCTCCCGCGTGGGGTCGAGGAAGTCGAAGCTGATCCGGAACTCCGTCTCGCGGAGGGTGAAGTCCTCGTTCTGGTAGCTCGTCCAGTCGATGGTGATGACGTTGCCCACCTTCACTTGGACGATCTGGCGGACCCGGAGGCCCTCGGGCCCCTGGGCGATCCAGTCCAGGGTGGTGGTGACCCCGTTGAGGTCCTCATAGAGGAGCTTGCGGGGGAAGGGGTCGTCCGCGTCGGGGAGGCCGTCGCCGTCCGTGTCGGGCTCCAAGGGATCCGTAAAGTACAGGAAGAACTCGTCGCCGTCGGGGAGGCCGTCGCCGTCCGTGTCGGGGTTGGCGGGGTCCGTCCCCAGGATCGCCTCCTGGTCCCGGGAGAGGCCGTCCCCGTCGTCGTCCTGGGCCCAAGGCGACGCCGCCCCGAAGAGGGCCAAAACCCCCACCAACAGAGCGCAAACGGTCCATCGCATCCGCATTCGACTCCGACTCCGCCTCTCGATCATGGGCTCTCCTCCTTTGTCTCCGACTCCGTTTCTGAGCTACTGGCCACGGCTCCCACGGGGATGGGCGGGGCCATCCCGCGCTTCCCGTCCTTTTGGGTCCCGGCGGGCGCGAGGGTGAGGCGCAGGAGCGCGGTCAGGAAGAAGACGGTGGCCGCAAACGCGAAGACGATCGCCAGGCCCACCAGCAGGCCGAAGTCCCGGTTCCAGGTGATCTGCCCCAACAGCAGGGCGAAGAAGGCGCTGGAGGTGGTGACAAACGCCGCGAAGAGGGCCTCGCCGGTGCGGGCCGTGGTGCGCTCGAGGTCCCGCTCCTCGCGGAGGCGGTTGAGGAAGTGGATGGCGTAGTCGATGCCGAGCCCGATGGAGAGGGCGGCCACCACGGCCGTGGCGGCGTTGAGCTCCAGCCCGAGCAGCTTGAGGCTCCCCAGCACGAGCCCCGTCACCAGGGCCACGGGACTGAGGGCCAAGGCCGCCCACTTCGCCGAGCCGAAGACCCCCCAAAGCACCCCGAAGCAGAAGAGGAGCGAGAGGAGCAGTGACTGCACGAACGAGCGGCGCAACGTCTCCAAGCCGATCTCCTCT
>JALUUA010000081.1 GCA_027021605.1 Candidatus Bipolaricaulota bacterium
AGGCGTCCACGGCCTCGTCGAGCCCCTGGGAGGGGCTGTAGGCGATCACGTCGGGGACGTCTTTTAGGCCCTCGCGGAACGCCCGGGGGGTGGGGACGTCGGGCTGGCCGATGTTGAGGTTGTAGAGGTGCTTGCCCTGCTTAATCGCCTCGTCGGCCAGGGGCTTCAGCTTGCGGATGGGCGAGAACTGCGTCTTCCGCGCGCGCTCGGAGATCTGGGTCATGATGAACGCCTGCCTTTGGTCTAAGTTGAGATTAAGCTTGGAAATTCCCTTCCCATTTTGAACGGGGGGATCGCTCAACGCAAGTGGAGGGCCCGCCGTCAGGGGCGCTCGCGGGCCGTCTCCAGCATCCGCTCCACCAGCTCGTCAAACGGGATTCCCGCGGCTTCCGCGGCCTTGGGCAGGTCGCTCGTCCGGGTCATCCCCGGGAGGGTGTTGACCTCCAGCACGTAGGGCTCGCCCTTGGGCGTCACCCGCAGGTCCACCCGGGAGTACCCGAAGCAGCCCAGCGCTCGATGGGCCTTCAGGGCGGCGTCCCGGACGCGCCGGGTCGTCCCCTCGTCGAGGTCAGCGGGGATGACGAACTCCGTCAGCCCCGGGGTGTACTTGGCCTGATAATCGTAAAACTGCCGCTTGGCGCGGAGTTCTAAGAGGGGCAGCGCCCGATCCTCACCCTCTAAGCGCAAGATCCCCGCGGTGATCTCCTTGCCCTCGATGAACTTCTCCACGAAGAGCGCCCCGAACTCACGTTGGGTTTGCCGGGCGGCCTCCACGAGCTCTCGTCTGCTCTGTACGATGTGCACCCCCACGCTGGAGCCCTCCCGCACGGGCTTGACCACGCAGGGGAAGCCCAGCTCCGCCTCGACCGTGGAGGCCCAGCGCTCCCACGCCCCCTCGGGGTCGGGGGAGTCGTCCTGGGGGGGCCGCTCGACGTGGGGGGGCGTAAGGAGCCCGGCGCGGCGGAACTCGCGCTTGGCCGCGAGCTTGTCCATCGCCAGCGCGCACGCCAGGGGTCCGGAGCCCGTGTACGGGCGGTTGAGAAGCTCGAGCAGCAGCTGAATCGTCCCGTCCTCCCCCACCCCGCCGTGGAGGCAGTTGAACACGACGTCCACCCCTGTGAGCGGATCGATCAGGGCGTCGGGGTCGTCGAAGACGAGCTTCTGAGCGTTGTAGCCCCGGCTCCTCAGCGCTTGATAGACGTTCTCGCCGGAGCGGAGCGACACTTCCCGCTCGGCGGAGAGCCCCCCCATGAGGACGCCCACGCGCTTGCGCTTGAGCTTGAGCTTAAGCTTAAGGTTCATCGCCCCGGTACTGTACGCGCCAGGGGGCTCCCGCACAAGGACGCCTTGGAGTCCCCGGAAGGTCGCGCAGCGGATAGGGCAGGCAGGGTGGTCCGGCCCCACGCTCCGGGCCGAGGCGTTGACAACGAGGGTTCCGCTGCGTACCCTAGGGCGTTCGTTTGCGTTTGCGCTTCCACTTCCACTTCCACTTTCACTTTTGAGTCGAATGGGTGGAAATCGAAAAGGGATCTCGAGGGAGGGACGCAGGCCATGAAAGCGGATCTGCAGGGAAAGGTGGCGCTGGTGACGGGGGCGGGCAGCGGCATCGGGCGGGCCATCGCCCTCAAGCTCGCCGAGAACGGGGCGAACGTGGCGGTAAACGACGTCGACCGCGGGCGGGCTGAGGAGACGGTCCGCCAGATGGCCGAGCTCACCGGCGAGGGCTTCGCCGTCATCGCCGACATCACCGACTACGCCGAGGTGCGCCGCATGGTCGAGGAGGTCGTCAAGTACTTCGGCCGGATCGACATCCTGGTCAACAACGCGGGCTGGGACAAGCTCGAGCCCTTCTTGCAGAACAGCCCCGAGACGTGGGAGAAGATCATCGCGATCAACTTCAAGGGGCCCATCTACGTCACGCGCGCGGTGGCGGAGCACATGGCCGAGCGCAAGGCGGGGAAAATTATAAACATCGCCTCCGACGCCGGGCGGGTGGGGAGCCTGGGGGAGGCGGTCTACTCCGGCTGCAAGGGGGGCCTGATCGCGATGAGCAAGACCTGGGCCCGCGAGTTCGCCCGCTACCAAATCCGGGTGAACGTCGTAAGCCCCGGGCTTACAGACACGCCCCTCTTAGAAGAACTCAAGCAAACGGAGTTTGGGGCCAAGATCTTGGGAACCATCGAGAAGATGATCCCCTTCGGGCTGGCCAAGCCCGAGGACGTCGCGAACGCGGTCTTGTTCTTCGCCGACGACGCGAGCAACTACATCACGGGCCAGGTCTTGAGCGTCTCCGGCGGGCTCACGTTCCACGACTAGCGCACGAAGACTAGCACGCGAAAGGGCTAGCGCACGCGCAGGGTCCCGCGGGCCTCGTTGTTCTCCTCGTCGGACTCTTGCACCTCGTCGTTGATGTCGACGACCACCAAGATCTCAAAGCGCCCGCGCCAGATGATGGACGTGTCCAGCTCGGCGCGCAGCGCCTGCTCCGCCCCGGCGGCCAGGCCCCCGAGCCGGAAGTTAGCGAAGTTCACCAGCCGATCGTCCCCCTGGCGGCGGTAGAAGAAGACGACCCGGAAGGCCCCCGCGTCCCGGCCGCCCCGGTTGCGCACCACGGCCCGCACGGTGACCGCCTCGCCCACGCGGGCCTCCTCCGGCTCGATCGTGAGCTGTGCCACTACGAGGTCCGGGAGGTCGCCCGCGACCTCCCCCTCCTCCCCCACGACCTCCAAGGGGACCACGAAGGCGTTGTTCCCCTCATCGAGCTCGGGGATGGCCCCGTCGGGATCGACGACCACCCGCAGCTCGTAGCTCCCGGGCTCCAGGCCCGCGGTGCTGAGCTCGACCTTGGCGGCGGCCTGCGTGCCGGGGTCGAGCGTAAGGATCGTCGCCCGCGCGAACGGCTCGAACTCCGTGGGCTCTGCCCCCTCACCGTTCCCCGCGCCCTCCTGGGGCAGGCGCCGCAGCGCGAACTCCACCTCCAGGGGCCGCAGCAAGGGCCCCTCGCCCTCGTTGCGCACGTCGGCGAAGATCGTGATCTCTTCCACCTCCGGCCCGATGGGCGAGGGCGGATCGAGCACGACGCGCTCGATCCGGAAGTCCGGCTGCGGGAGCACCCCCAGCGGGATCGCGGCCGCGTTGTCCTCCTCGACCTCCTCCTCGACCCGCCCGAAGGGTCGCCCGGCTTCC
>JALUUA010000082.1 GCA_027021605.1 Candidatus Bipolaricaulota bacterium
GGGGACGCGATTGTCAATCCACCCGCGGGGATGCCCCCTGATGGGGGTCATTTGAGAACGCCGTTGGGGTCTGCTATGATGGCGGCGACCCTTTGCGATCGTCGGGCGCAAAACAGGGAGGCATCTCGCACGCGGATGAACGCAAATCCCGAGCAGATGAATGCCGCCGCGGACGCGGTCGAGCGGGCGATCCGCACGATCCGCGAGCGCTTCCCCGACGCCGTCGTGGAGGAGGGGGAGCTCCGATCGGGCTGGAGGATGCTCACCCTCAAGCCCGAGGGCCTGCGGGACTGCGTAAAGCTCGCGAAGGAGGAGCTGGGCTTCCGGGCCTTTTACGACCTTACCGCCGCGGATTATCTGGAGATCGAGCCCTACTTCCACGTGATTTACGTGTTGCGCTCCCCGGAGCCCCCGGCGAAGCTCGTCTTCAAGGTGAAGGTGCCCCGGGAGGAGCCGGTGCTCCCGTCCATTACGGACATCTTCCCCGGCGCGAACTGGTACGAGCGCGAAGTGTACGATTTTTACGGGATCCGCTTCGAGGGGCACCCCAACCTCACCCGGCTGCTCATGCCCGACGAGTGGATCGGTCATCCCTTGCGCAAGGACTATCCGCTTACGGAGGAACCCGTGCAGTTCAAGGGGTACATCCCGGAGAAGCTGCCGAGCGAGGTCATCCCCAAGCAGTACGTGCCCCATCCCGACCGGAGCGGGGATCGGAAATGAGCCGAGATCGATTCACCAAGGCCGACGAGCAGCGGCGCATCGAGGAGCGCATTCGCTACACGAGCCGCGAGGAGCTGGACCTCCAGCGGGTGGGCGTCGACCAGGAGACGGGCCGGGAGACGATGCTCCTCAACATGGGCCCGCAGCACCCCAGCACCCACGGGGTCCTGCGCCTGGTGATCGAGCTCGACGGCGAGATGATCGTGAGCTGCAAGCCCGTCATCGGGTACCTGCACACGGGGATCGAGAAGGAGTGCGAGTACCGCACCTACCACCAAGTCGTGCCCCTCATCGACCGGCAGGACTATTTGAGCCCGCTCAACGAGGAGATGGGGTACGTCCTGGCCGTGGAGAAGCTCTTGGGGATCGAGCCGCCCAAGCGGGCGCAGTACATTCGCGTCCTGTGCGCGGAGCTCTCCCGCATGGCGAGCCACCTGGTGTGGCTCGCTACCGGGGCCCTGGAGCTCAACGTCTCCAGCGTGTACATGTACTGCTTCCAGGACCGGGAGCGCATTCTCGACTTCTTCGAGCAGATCTCCGGGGCGCGGATGTTCCCCCGCTACTTCCGGATCGGCGGGGTGATGCGGGATCTGCCGCGGCGGGGCTTTGTCGACGGCGTCCGCAGGTTCCTGGCCGACTTCCGCAAGAACCTCCAGAAGTACCACGGGCTGCTCACGAAAAACCCCATCTGGAAGATGCGCAACGTGGGCGTGGCCCGGATCACCACGGAGCAGTGCTACGAGTACGGGGTGACGGGGCCCATCCTCCGGGCCACGGGGGTCGCCTACGACGTGCGCAAGGCGTTTCCCTACTCGTCGTACGAGGACTTCGACTTCGAGGTCCCCACCCAGACGGCGGGGGACGCCTATGCCCGGTACCTGGTGCGCATGGCGGAGATGGAGCAGAGCGCCCGGATCGTGGAGCAGGTGCTCGAAAAGCTTCCGGACGGGCCCGTGATGGTGGAGGACCCGAAGCTGGCCAAACCCCATCCCCATCGGGGGCTGTTCGTCCCGCCGGGGGAGTCCTACGTCACCGTGGAGTCCCCGCGGGGGGAGAAGGGCTACTTCGTGGTGAGCGACGGGAGCAACAAGCCCCTGCGGGTGCGGATGCGCTCGCCCTCGTTCGCCCACGTCCAGGCGCTGCCCCTCATGATCGAGGAGGCGTACCTGGCCGACTGCGTGGTGGCGATCGCCAGCATCGACCCCGTGCTCGGGGACGTGGACCGCTAGCTAGCCCGTCTTTCGTTCATCCAGGGAATCGGGGAGGGGAGGGAAAGCGAGAGATGTCCGTCAAAGACGCGATCGAAGGCATCGGGGCGCTGCTTAAGGGGATGAGCATCACCTTCCGCTACCTCTTTGAGCCCCCCGTGACGATCCAGTACCCGGACGAGAAGCGCAAGCCCCCGGCCATGTTCCGGGGGCGGCACTATCTGCGCCTCTGGCAGGACGGCACGGAGCGCTGCATCGCCTGCCACCTCTGCGAGATCGTCTGCCCCGCCCAGGCCATCCACGTCGAGGACGCGCCCAACCCGAAGAAGAACCCCATCTCCAAGTCCCACCGCTACGCGGCGGACTTTCAGATCAACATGCTCCGCTGCATCTTCGTCGGGGACTGTGAAGAGGTCTGCCCCGTCGACTGCATCGTGCTGAGCGACGAGTACGAGATCTCGGGCTACACCCGCGAGGAGCTCATCTACACGAAAGACATGCTCGTCGAGAAGCACCCCGGGGCCTCGGGCCGCGACCCCATGGTCAAGCGCGGCGACGGGCGGATCGACTAAGTCACCCCGCGCCCAGATAGTTCAGCGGGCTCTCCACCCGGAAGAACCCCGATTCTTTCGCGAACTGCTTTAACAGATAGGCGTGCCCGGCTCCGATGATCAGGAGAATCCGCTCGTCCGGGGACTCCACCAGCCGCGTGAGGTGCACGAAGATCTTGAGGTTTCGTCCGTACCAGAGCTGGACCCACAGGGTCCCGGGATAGCGGTCGCCCTCCCCGATGCGGGCGATGGTGAAATAAACGCGATGGCCCCTTCGTAGGGCGCTTGGGCGGTTGATGTAGCGGAGCAGGTCAATTACCGTGCCCCGTTCCAGGATGGCCTTTTCTTTCGCCATCTGGCGCTCCCCCTCCCCAAAGAACGCGTCGAGGAGGGCCTGCTGGCCGTGCTCCTTGGCAAAGGTGAGAAAATCGACGTCCTCCGGATCCACGGGCTCATCCCGAAACCAGTCGACGGGGTACACGCGCGGGTGCCCGAGCGCCTTGGCCAACCGGAAGCCGATTTGTTCGACTTCGCCGCGACTCAGCTGCCGACGGCCCTCGCAATACTCCCGATAGCGCTCGTCGAGTTCACCCTGGTCCTGCGGATCCACTTCCACTGCGATCTTTGTCGGCTCGAATGCCTGCAATCGACGCACCAACTCTTGGATCTCTTGCTGACGCCTGGGAGCCAGCACGTCGTCC
>JALUUA010000083.1 GCA_027021605.1 Candidatus Bipolaricaulota bacterium
GGAGATGGGCCTCTTGGAGGATCTGGCGGAGCGCCGGACGTGGGTGGACCGCTATTTGCGGGACGTTCTGGCCCGCCGACGCGATCCCCTCGTGGGAAAGCTGCAGGAGGCCGTCGCGTACGCTTTGGAGGGGGGCAAGCGGGTTCGGGCCCTGTTGGTCCTGGAAGGAGCCGAGCTGACGGGCACAAACCCGAAGAGCGCCCTCCCCACGGCGGCGGCCGTGGAGTGCTTCCACGCGTACTCCCTGGTGCACGACGACCTCCCCGCCATGGACGACGACGCCGAGCGCCGGGGGAGGCCCACGGTCCACGTGCGGTTCGGGGAGGCGACGGCCATCCTCGTGGGCGACACCCTGATCCCGATGGGCTTCGAGCTGATCGCCCACGACCAGGCGGAGATCTCGGGCCCGGAGCGGACGCTCCCGGTGCTCCAGCTCTTCGCCCGCGCGCTGGGGGAGCGGGGCCTCACGGGCGGCCAGCATCTTGACCTTAAGGGCGTAAGCGCCGAGGGGTGGCCCGAGGTGCACGCCCGCAAGACCGCCGCGCTCATCCGAGCGTCTCTGGAGGCAGGCGCCCGGCTCGGCGGGATGACCGAGCCCGAACTCGAAAGGCTCCGGGAGTTCGGCGAGCACCTGGGGAGGGCGTATCAGCTGGTGGACGACCTCCTGGACTGGGACGAGGGCGGGAAGGCCGATTTATCGCGCTTCCTCTCCCAAGAGGAAGCCCGCAGGCTCGTCCGGGAGCAGACGGAGTCGGCCCTGGAAAGCCTGAAACCGTTCGGGGAAAGGGCGGGGCGGCTGCGGGCGTTCACGCTGCAGTTGGCCGAGCGCACAAAGTAAGACCCGGGAGCACTCAACTTCACTGCGTCTATCAAGTAGGAGCCGAAGCGAGGAGAGAGAAAGAGAAGAAGGAGGCGGAAGATGCCGAAGCGAGCGAACGTGGAGGAAGTGACGGGGGAGCTGGGCCAGCTCTTCATCTCGGAGCGGGCGCTGGAGATGATCGTCTACGGGGCGCTTCTGGAGATGGAGGCGGAGGGGCTACACCCCCCGGATCGCGTCAAGGGGGCCGGGGGGATCCTGGGTCCGATCGGGCGCTCCCACCACAGCGCCGTCCAAATCCTGCGGGTCTCCCCTCCCGAGGGTGAGGCACCCGCTCCCCCTCCGGGGTCCCCGTCCGAGGGGGAGCGAGAAGCCGCGACGGGCCTTCACGAGCTCCCGGACCCCGAGGCGGAGAAGCGCCTCAAGGTGAAGCTCTCGCTGGTGGCGGAGTACGGGGTGCCCATTCACCGGGCGGCCGAGAAGGCGATCGAGACCGTCCGCCGCCGGGTGAAGGAGCTGGCGGGCCTCGACGTCGAGGAAGTGGACGTCGAGATCACGGGGATCGTGCGCCGAAACCCCTAAGGGCTAAGGGGGATGGGCACGGGCGAGATCCCGCGGATGTTCTCCCGGATCGCGGGGCGCTACGACCTCGCCAATCGCGTGTTGAGCGGGACGCTCGACCGCACTTGGCGAAGGCGGCTCGTCCGGCTCGCCACGCCCCGCCCCGGCGAGCGAGTTCTCGACGTGGGCACGGGCACCGGGGACCTTCTCATCGAGTTCCACCGCCGGGAGCCGGAGCTTAAGCTGTGGGGGCTCGACCTCTCGGGGGGGATGCTCGCCGTCTGTCGCGAGAAGCTGCGGCGCCTGCGGGTCGAAGCCTCTTTGGTCGAGGGAGATGCCCTCCGGATGCCCTTCGCTTCTGGGGCGTTCGACATCGTGACGATCGCCTTCGGGCTGCGCAACCTCCCCGATCGGGAGCGGGGGCTGCGGGAGATGGTCGAGCGCCTCCGACCCGGGGGGCGGCTACTCATCTTAGAGTTCTCCCTGCCCCAACACCGCTGGGTGCGCGCGCCGTATCGCTTTTACTTAAACGCGATCGTCCCCCGCGTGGGCGGCTGGCTTACGGGGGACCGCCCCGCGTATGAGTATTTATGTCGAACCATCCAGGAGTTCCCCACCCCGCAGGAGATCGCGGGGGCGATGGAGCGGGTGGGGCTTGCGGACGTGCGATATGAGGCGCTCAGCGGGGGGATCGCTTGGCTGTATCGGGGCGGCGCCCCAAAAAGCAGAAGATGAGCTCAATGCGCGGACCTCGGCCTATGGTTCCGCTTCGTCCGAATCGGGCGCAAGCAGGTCGGCCAGGGAGGTCCCCAGCGCCCGGGCGAGACGGCGCAGGGTTTCGGTGCGGGCGTAGATGCGGCCCTTCTCGATGCGTACCACAGTGACCCGTCCGACTCCGGCCCGCCGGGCCAGTTCGGCCTGGGTCAGCCCGGCTTGCTCCCGGAGGCGGCGCAGTCGCTTGCCCAGTACCCGTCGGGAGAGTTCATCCTTCTCCCGCGCTGCTTGGGTGAACTCGTGGTCGCAGTAGTGTCGGACGAAGTCCCACGGGATCTCCTCTATGCCCCCTTTCGTGTTGGCAACCAGGATGACATAGGGGTCGGGAAGTTCGACCCGATCGAGATCGAGGCGGACGGGTCGACCGGCCTTTTCAATCTCCTCGACCGGGACAACGGCCACGCGCCCGTCGGCGAACCTCACTCGAAGCTGACGGTGCACCTTGTCCACCTGGACCCGGGTCATCATGCGGGTTGCCTGAGGAAGCTCGATGGTCACGATCTGCGCTGTCATCCTAGCTCACCCTCCTAACCTGCGCGTGGGGTGAAAGTGCTCCCAAGCCTCTCGAATCGCCTCGAGGTGCTTGCGGTAGAGCCGTCTCACCTTGCGGGCTCGACCGCCGGGGATGGGATCGAGAAAGCTCCCATCTTGTAAGTTGATCCGGAACTCCGATCCATCCGAGCCGATCACGTGCACGTGAGGCGGCTCTACCGGACTCTCCCGCGTGCGGATTACAAAGCGATACCCCTCTTCTTCAACGATCGTCGGCACTTCGCTCTTCGAGAGAAAGAGTATCACAAGTGATACATCAGGGCAAGTCAGTCTTCCTCGCGCTCGCGGGCCTCTTGGGCCAGGCGGTGGGCGTACTGCAGAAGCCGGCGCTGGTCGGCCTCGTCGAGCTTCTCTGCGATGCTCAGTAGGCGCTCCAGCAGGGTCTTTCGGGGCTTCATGCGCCCCGAGGCGGCGTCGGCCTCGCGGTCGAGCAGGGCCTTCTGCGCCAGGCGGTGGGCCTGCCAGTTTGCCGTCCGCTCGATGTAGCGCACCTGCCACTGGGGGATCCTTTTCAATAAATCCTCGGCCTCCCGGTTCAAGAGGTCGAGATGGGGCTGCCGCACCCGGTAGATGCCGTTGATCTGGTTGGCCACCAGCTGGGAGTCCGTGAGGAAGATCGCCTTCTGGGGCATGTACTCGAGGGCCGCTTGGGCGGCTTCGATGAGGGCCCGATATTCTGCCACGTTGTTCGTGGCCCTTCCAATATATTTGGAGATCTCCTCGATGACGTTTCCCTTGCCGTCGGTGATGACCACGCCGATGGCTGCATCCCCCGGGTTGCCTTGTGAGGCACCGTCGAAGTAGATGAGAAGCTTCTCCATAGTGAAAGAAGGGTGGGCCCACCAGGATTCGAACCTGGGACCAACCGGTTATGAGCCGGCTGCTCTAACCGCTGAGCTATGGGCCCCCTTGCGGTTTCACTATAGCCTTGAAGCCGGGGTCCGTCAAGGACCGGATGTGGGAGAAGGCCCGCGGGGCTTGGAGGCGTCTAAGATCGTTACCCCCACCAGCTTCCGCCCGCGGTAGCGCAGCAAGACCCCGTTATCCAGCATGCGGCTATCCGTGGCGTTCTGCGGGCGCTCAAAGCTGATGTAGAGCACGTCCGCTTCGGCATCGTAGTCCACCCATACGGGGTATTTAGGCCAATTCACCAGCGCGGACGCCTGAGCTACGAGCTGTTCAATCCACTTCTCCAGCGCTACCTGGGCCATACCTTCCTTCTCTTGTCCGGGCGACGGGTAAAATACGCCGACACGATGAAGCCCTTCTTGGGGCCCAGCTCCTTGTAGACGACAGACAGGTACTTTCCCTTAGCCACGCCCTTGAGCGCGATCAGCGCACCTCCATACCCTTGCACGACCAGATCCGGCTTCTCGACGGTTGCTAACACCTGATCGTAGTAGCCCGCGAGATCGTTAGGGTTCTCGACGATGTGCGTCCAGCGCTCATGGGAGAGCCGGATCGGCACGCCGTTGACCGATCGAACCCGATCCACACCCAATCATAGAGAGAAGTGCGGGATGAGCGCAACCTTGGCACCGGTGGGATAGCCGCGTATAATGAGCCCACCGGCAGAGGAGGGATGCCCATGGCCAAGTCCGTCGCCCGAACCCGACCGCAGACGGGAAAGGAGCGTTGGGAAGAGGAGACGCTGAAACCCTTTCTCGAAAAACACCCCGAGCGCAAGGAGCGCTTCATCACCGTCTCCAACGAGGAGATCCAGCGGCTCTACACCCCCGAGGACGTCGAGGATTTCGATTACGAACGAGATCTGGGCTACCCCGGGGAGTACCCCTTCACCCGGGGGGTCTACCCCACGATGTACCGCGGGCGGTTGTGGACGATGCGCCAGTTCGCGGGCTTTGGCACCGCGGAGGAGACGAACCAGCGATTTAAGTATCTGCTCAAAGAGGGCCAGACGGGGCTCTCTACGGCGTTCGACATGCCCACGCTCATGGGCCTCGACAGCGATTACCCCCTGGCCCACGGGGAAGTGGGCGTCGAGGGCGTGGCCGTGGACACCCTCCGGGATTTCGAGATTCTCTTCGACGGCATCCCCCTGGATGAGGTGAGCACCAGCTTCACCATCAACCCGAGCGCCCCCGTCATCTACGCCATGTACATCGCCATCGCGGATCAGCAGGGTGTCCCCCGCGAAAAGATCCGGGGCACGATCCAGAACGACATGCTCAAGGAGTTCATCGCCCAGAAGGAGTGGGTGATGCCCCCCAAACCCTCCGTAGACCTCATCGTCGACGTCTTCGAGTTCGGCATCCGGGAGACGCCCAAATTTAACTTGATCAGCATATCGGGCTACCACATCCGGGAGGCGGGCTCCACCGCCGTCCAGGAGCTGGCCTTCACGCTCGCCGACGGGATGGCCTACGTCGAGGCCGCCCTGGAGCGGGGGATCGACGTCGATGCGCTGGCCCCGCAGCTCTCGTTCTTCTTTAACTCCCATAACTCGTTCTTCGAGGAGATCGCCAAGTTCCGGGCGGCCCGCCGGATCTGGGCGCGGGTGATGCGCGAGCGCTACGGCGCCCAAAACCCCCGGAGCTGGATGCTCAAGTTCCACACCCAGACCGCGGGATGCTCCCTCACGGAACAGCAGCCCCTCAACAACATCGTCCGCGTGACTTTACAAGCCCTGGCCGCCGTCCTGGGGGGGACGCAGTCCTTGCACACGAACTCGTACGACGAGGCCCTGGCGCTGCCCACGGAGGAGGCGGTGCGCATCGCTCTGCGCACGCAGCAGATCCTCGCGTACGAGTCGGGCGTGGCCGACGTCATCGACCCCCTGGGCGGGAGCTACTTCGTCGAAGCCCTCACGAACCGCGTGGAGGAGCAGGCCCTGGACTACATCCGCAAGATCGAGGAGATGGGCGACGGCTCCATGCTCCAAGGGGTGCTGCGCGGGATCGAGGACGGCTTCTTCCAGAAGGAGATCGCCGACGCTGCCTACACCTACCAGAAGCAGGTCGACTCCGGGGAACAAGTCATCGTGGGCGTAAACAAGTACACGATCGAGGAGGACCGCAAGCCCAACATCCTGCGGATCGACCCCGATGTGGAGAAGCGCCAGCTCGCCCGCTTAAAGAAGGTCAAGGAGGAGCGGGACAACGCCCAAGTCGAGAAGTGCCTGCGGGCTTTAAAGGGCGCGCTGGAGAGGGGCGAGAACGCGATGCCCTATATCTTAGAGGCCGTAAAAGCCTACGCGACCGTGGGCGAGATCATGGGAGTCTTTCGCGAGGTCCACGGGAGCTACCGCGAGCCGGCGATGATCTAAATTTAAAAGAACCATGAGCACGAAGACCCCAACACCGGAGCGATCCTCGGAAGAGGCCCCGACGAAGCGGATTCGGGTGCTGATGGCTAAGGCGGGGCTCGACGGCCACGATCGGGGCGTTAAAGTGATCGCCCGTGCGTTGAGAGATGCGGGCATGGAAGTGATCTACACGGGGCTGCACAACACGCCCGAGCAGGTGGTGCGCGCTGCCCTCCAGGAGGACGTGGACGTGATCGGGGTCTCAATTCTGTCGGGCGCGCACATGACGATCTTCCCCCGCATTCTAGAGTTGATGAAGGAGTACGGGATGGAGGACGTGCTCCTCATCGGGGGCGGGATCATCCCGGACGATGACAAGCAGAAGCTCAAGGAGATGGGGGTCCGGGAGATCTTCGGCCCCGGGGCCTCCACGGAGGAGATCGTCGAGTTCATCCGCCGGGAAGTGCACGAGCAAAAGCAGAAGTAGTTTTCCAGGAAAACGAATATCTTCCAAGCCGGAAAGCGATTCACTTTAGGAGCTTGAGCCTCTCGAGGTCTTCCTCTGTCCAGCGGGCTTGCTCCTCGATAATGGCCTTGAGGGTGCCCACCTTCAGGGTTTGCCCTAACTTGTGGACATGCAAGGTTACCGTGCGTCCATCGGGATGGACGTAGAAACGAGTCGCGCCCTTTCTGCGCCACTCTTGAAAACCATCCCTTCGGAGAGCCGACATAAGCCTTCGTACCGTGAGGCCGCGAAGTTTGCCGTAGTCTATAGCCATAAAGGAGGGCTAAACCGTTACGGTAATCAGGGGTTCTTGGCTCACCTTGACCTGATCCGCAGGCTCTTCAGGAATCGGCTCTCCCTTTTCCCTCATGTACTCGAGGAGGAGCTCGAGGGCGTTCTGGAGGTTTTCAAGGGCCTGTTCGGGGGTGTCACCCCAAGCATGCGCTCCTTGATGCTTCAAAATCGGAACGTAGGCCCGCCAGACCGCCTTTTCCTCCGGCTCCTCCGGCCACTTGTCCTTCTCTAAAACGACCTTGAAGGTATAGGACTTAAGTTTGCCCTCTTTAATGGCCATGGCCTTGCCTCCTATGTCGATACCCTGCTGCAGGGGCAAATCCCTTCACAGTGTAGCGCAGTGGTCACTTCTTTCAACGGGAAGGCTCCCGTTACAAAGCCTTTGACCCTTGAAGGGGGGTGGAAGTTCCCCTGATGCTTCGGGATCACAACTTCTGGCGATAGTTCCCTATCATCACGCTTCAGCTCCCGTAGGGTGGGAATCGAGCACCTCGTAGAGCTGGAACTCGTTGGGGCGGCTGAACCACTCCTTGGACGCCCCGCGGCTGTGGCCCCTCTGAAACTCCTCGGAGTTCGTCCAGCGCTCAAACGCTTCTTTCGACTCCCACCAGGTCATCACCAAATAGTCGTCCCCCGTGGTGGGCCGCAGGATCTGGATTTGGATGAAGCCGGGCATCGTCTCCACGAGCCGCTCCCGCTCGCGGAACCGCTGCTCAAACGGCTCCCGATACTCGGGCTTCACGAAGATGCGATTGACCGCGACAATCATCGTGGACCTCCTTTGTGCGTTAGCGTTCGGGGAGCTGATTATAGCCCATTGCGGGGCCGCTCCGCCCGATAGAGTTGATGCGTCCCCGTGCCGGCGAGCACCTCCACGCTCGGAAAGGCGTCCCGGAGCCAGCGGTGGAAGGGGAGCCCTGCGGAGCCCACCACGTACGCCCGGCCCCCCGCGTGCAGGACGCGGGCCGCGCCCTTCACAAACGCCCGAGCCGTCTCCCGGTCGAGCGCCCAGCCCTGGGGTGGATGCGCAGGCGGGTACGTCAGCACGACGTCAAAGCGCTCTCCCCGAACCTCCCCAATGACATCGCTGTAGCGCACCTCGGCCTGTGGCGGAGGGAGATCGTAAAGCGCCAGGGTTCGTCGAGAAGCCTCCAGCGCTGCAGCGCTTACGTCCACGAGCACGACTTCGGCTTGGTATTGACAAGCAGCGATAAGGCCCACGATCCCCGAGCCGCACCCCAAGTCTAGCGCGCGCTCCCCCGGCTCGATCGCGAGGTGCTCGACCAAGAGCCGCGTGCCGGGATCGAGCCCCTCCGCGCCGTAGGCGAAAAGGGCGGGGTGGGTGAAGAAGCGCCACGTCTTCCCGCCGATCTCTGCCTCGCGCAGCCCGAAGCCGTCGCCCGGGTCCTCCACGGGAGCCGAGGGGCGAACCGCGCAGGCGGCCCGACAGCCCCCGCCGTACGCCTCTTCCCGAATGTTCCCGAAGAGTTCTCTTGTAAATTTGAGGATGCCCTGCACGCCGCCGCGCTTCGGACCCGCTACGTAGAAGCGTCCTCCGGGCTTCAGATACCAGGCCGCAAGGTACACGAGCCGCCGGGCGAGTTCCTTCCCCTTGGGCAGGGAAAGACACACGACGTCGAAGCTTTCGGGATCTAAGAGTCCGTACCCGTCGCCGTGGAGGATTCTTACGCGCTCCCCGAGTTCCTTCCCGAGGTTGTTGAGGGAGAGGGTCCGGCGGGCGGCCTCCACGGCGAGCCCGTGATCGTCGGCCAGCACGACCTCATTGCGGGTCCGACGCGCGAGGAGCACCCCCAGCTGCCCCGCCCCGCAGCGAAGGTCGAGCACCCGGTCGTCGGGGTGGATTTCCAGAAGGGAGACGAGGAGCTGCAGGGCGGGATCGATCTCGTCGCCCGAGGGAAGCCCGGGCTTCCCGGCCCAGCGGATCGGCTCACCCGCCAGCTCGCCCTCGTGCTCGCGCCAGATGTAGTAGTCGCCTCGGGGCATGATCGCGCCGGCTTAATCCAACCCCTTTGGGGAGAACGGGAGCGCAAAGCTCACGAGCAGAACTTCCTCATCGTCGGCTTCCCCGGCGGGCTTCAGCTCCGCGGGGACGCCCGCGGGGAGCACGAGGAGCTGCCCGGGTAGGACGGCGTACCTGACTCCTTCTACGCTTACCCGCAGTCGCCCCCGAGCGACGTAGAGCACGAGGTCTTCCGTGCCGTCCGGGCCCCACGGCCCCCGCAGGCGCAGGAGCCGGACGCTCCCCGTGGGCGACTCGAAGACCGAGGTGCCCTCGAGTCCCTCCTGAAGCTCGCTTAGGGGCTGTGAGAAGCGCTCCTCGAGGACGATCCGCATGGGCAGGAGCCCCCCCGGGACCCGCGGCTCTCCCCCCGGCTCCGGGGCGGCCTGGGGAGGGGGCGTGGAGAAGACGAGCAGCATAAGCTCCCCTTGGGCCCGGATCTCCGCCGTCGTCCCCTGAAAGACGATGAGAAGCTCCTCGGGCCCCACTGTCACAGACTCCTGAGGGAGGGGGGTCTCCCCACGGCCCTGCAGAACAAGCACGATGTGATGGCTCGTGGGGTGAGAGCGCCACGCCCCTCCTGAGGGCACCCGCAGGAGCGCGATCTTTCCCAAGGGCTGCTCCCAGAGCACTGCTTTGGATGCAGCGGCGAGAAGCTCCTCGGGCGAGAGGACCCGCAACCGGGACCGGGATGTGGGCTCCCGCTGGGAGAGGATTCCCAGGCCCCACAGGCCCAGCACCGCAACGAGGACGGCCAGCAGAAACCAACCCCAGCGCATCGTCCGCTAGCCCTTCGGCCCTTTCGCTTGTTCCTGCTGCCGACGGATCTCGTCGAGGGTCTCGACGGCCCGGCGCAGGTGGGGGATCACGATGGAGCCGCCCACCACGAGCGCGACGCCGAACGCCTCGAAGAACTCCTCGTCCGTCACCCCTTGTTCGGCGCACTGCACTAGGTGGTAGGTGATGCAGTCGTCGCAGCGGAGCACCATCGAGGCCACCAGGCCCAAAAGCTCCTTCGTCTTGGCGGGGAGGGCCCCGTCGCGGTAGGTCTGGGAGTCCAGGCTGAAGAAGCGGTTAATCTGAAGGTTCCCCTGCCGGAAGATCCGCTCGTTCATCCGCTCTCGGTACTCGTGAAACGCCTTGAGGCGGTCGCTCATCGGGCCTCCTTCAGCTTCAGTTCCGTTCCGTTACGGGCCGACCTGCTCCTGCAGGAACTCCAGGACGAGTTGGGTGGTGCGATCCCCGCTCTGGCCGAGGGAGGTAACGATCGTCCGGTGGTCCCGGTCCGGGATCTCGAAGAGCTCGGCGTCCGCGCCCCGGGCGGCGAGCGCCCCGTAGAAGGCTTGGGCTTGGCGGTCCAGGGTGGGGATGTCGTGCCGGGCGTACAAGATGAGGAAAGGAAACGGCGGGGGATCGCCCTCCTGGGCGTGGGTCAGGGGGGAGGCGTCCCGACGGCGCTCGGGGTCGTTGCCGAAGACCTCGGCGAACCCGGGGACGGCGGTTAGATCGTAGACCCCGCTGATCGGGATCACCCCGCTTAAGACCTCAGGGGTGAGCCCCTGCTCCCAGAGGTAGCGGTCGTCGAGGGCTACAAGGGACACCAAATGCCCCCCGGCGGAGTGGCCCATGAGCACGATCTGTTCGGGGTCCCCGCCGTACGCGGCGATGCGGTTGTACACCCAGCGGAGGGCGCGGGCGACGTCCTGGACGTGGGCGGGGTGCTGTACGGCGGGGCTTAGGCGATAGTTGGGGATCACGGTGACGTAGCCCTGTTGAGCGAAGGCTCGGCCCAGGTAGCCGTACAGGGCTTTGTCGCCGCTCGTCCACCCGCCGCCGTGGACGAAGACGAGCACGGGGGCATTCTGGGCGTTTTGGAGTCGATAGACGTCGAGGGCGTTGCGCTGGGGGTTGGCCCCTGGGCCCTCGAAGTAGGGGATGTCCTGGACGATCTCAACGGATGGGGGAGGATCTTGAGCGTAGGGGACGAGGGCAACAAGGGCTACAAGCGACACCAGGGCCGTCCCAAGCACAAAAGCCAGAGAAATGCGGTGCGGAGCAGCGCATCTTCCTTTTTCTCTCATGGGGGCTCCTTTCGACTCTTCAGCTCGATCGTTCGACAACGATCTCCCAGGGGCTTGCGGTACCTCTCTGTGCCGTCGAAGTCGAAGCTCAACGCACCTCTATTCCCCCGTCACTCTAGCGCCCTCTTTTGTAGCTCCAATGCGGCATATTGTTGTCCCAATTTGTGTCGCAAACGAAAGCACGGCGTACGATACTCGATCCCTTCAAGGTGTGCAACGTGTCCGCCGGAATTGACCGCAAGGTCCCCTTCCCCTACCCTTTTAGAGGTTTCGATGAGTCGGAAGCTCTCCCTGGAAGACCTGCGCCTCTGCCGGGACGGCCCCGAGCGGGTCCGTGATCTCTTTCGGACCTTAGGCTACGCCGTCGAAGAGAAGCTCGTCCCCTTGAGCCCGGAAGATCTCGAGCTTTCGCCCACCCATGCCCAAGCCGTCAAGAGCGCCCTCCTGCTGGCGGATCACGGGGCGCTGCAGGTCTGGCTCCTCGAGCTTTCGGAGGTCGAGTTCAAGGGTGCCCGCTTCCGGGCGCTCGCCCAGGAATGGCTCAAGCGCCCCGGCCACTATCTACTCGTCTTCGCCCCGCCCGACTACGCGCGCCTGGCCTTCGTCCACCCCCAGCGCTGCCTCACCGAGCGGGGCTCCCTGAAGGTGAGGATCCACAAGCTCGTGGTCGACGTCGCCCGGCCCACCCGCCACGACCTCGATGTTCTGGAGCAGCTGGCCGCCGACGGGAAATCCCCCGACGAGCTTTATCAAGCCCACGCGGAGGCCTTCAGCGTCGAGCGCGTCACCCAGCGCTTCTACCGCGGCTACCGCGAGCTGTTTCGCTATCTGCAGGAGCAGATCCCCCGGCACAACCGCGGCGTTGCCCAGCTCCGCGACCCCGAGTACCTGCACGCCTTCGTCCAGCGGCTGCTGGGGCGCGTGATGTTCCTCTACTTCTTGCAGAAGAAGGGGTGGCTCGCGGGCGACCCCCGCTTCCTCACCACGCAGTATCATCGGGTCGTGCTCCAACAGCGGGGCAACTACTACCGCGACCTCCTCGAGCCCCTCTTCTTCGAGACCCTCAACCGCCGTCGGTCCCGGGATGAATCCCCCTGGGGCGAGATCCCCTACCTCAACGGCGGCCTCTTCGAGCGCGACTACGACTTCCTGCTGTACCTGCCCAACGAGCTGTTCGACCCCAACGCCGAGAACACGAAAAGCGTCCTTGCCTTCTTCAACAACTACAACTTCACCGTCGAGGAGGACACCCCCCTGGAGCGGGACGTGGCCGTCGACCCCGAGATGCTCGGCAAAGTGTTTGAAAACATGCTCGAAGAGGAGGAGCGCGGGGAGAGCGGGACCTTCTACACGCCCCGCCCGATCGTGCACTTCATGTGCCGGACGGCCCTCATCGAGTATCTCGCCGACGCCACCGGCCTCTCCCAGGCCAAGCTGAAGGGGCTCTTCGAGTTCGAGCCGGGCGGGGGCGGGGGCGGGGAGGACGAACCCGACCTCAGCGTCGCGGAGGCCAACGCGATCGAGCGGGTGCTCCGGGACGCCAAGGTGCTCGACCCCGCCGTCGGCACCGCCGCCTTTTTGGTGGGAATGCTCCACGAGATGCTCGCGCTGCGCACGATCTGCGAGCGGGTCAAGGGCGTGCGGGTCGAGCCCGGCAGCGCCAAGATCGCCGAATGGAAACGGGAGTTCATCGCCAACGCCCTCTACGGCGTCGACATCAAGCCTGAGGCTATCGAGATCGCCAAGCTCAGACTTTGGCTCTCCCTTGTTGTGGATTTACAGCGCGACCAGGTCGAGCCCCTCCCCAACCTCGACTACAAGCTCATGGTCGGGGATTCCCTCATCGACACCCTCGACGGCGAGCCCATCTTGACGCTTAAGCGGGAGAAGGCGCTCATCCCCGGCGACGTGGAGCGGGCCCTCGACGAGCTTCATCGTCTGAAGGAGCGCTTCTTTGCCGCGGAACCCGAGGAACGGGCCGTGCTCCGCGCCCACATTCAAGAGCAGCTCGGCCGCGTCGTCGAGGCCCACGTCCGGGAGCGCATCCAAGAGCTGACGAACGAGCGCCAAAGGATCGAGCGCCGCCGCAGGGCCGGAAAGCTCCCCCAGCGCGACGAAAAGAAGCTTGAAAAGCTCATACGCTTGGAGGGCGAGCTGGCGCGGGTCGCCCAGCAGGTGCGCGAGGGGCGCTTCCTGCCCTTCCTGTACGAGCTGCACTTCCACGAAGTGCTGGAACGGGGCGGCTTCGACATCGTGATTGCCAACCCGCCGTACGTCCGCCATGAGAAGCTCGACCCTAAGTTAAAGGAAGCCCTCAAAGCGAGGTACCCCCACGTCCACCACGGGATGGCGGATCTTTACGTCTACTTCTACGAGCGGGCGTTTCAGCTGTTGAGGCCGGGCGGGGTCTTCGCGTTCATCTCGAGCAACAAGTTCTTCCGAGCGGGCTACGGGAAAGGGCTGCGAACGCTCCTGAGCGAGCGGGTCACCCTGTTGGGCGTGATCGACTTTGGGGATCGGCCTGTCTTCGACGCGACGGCCTACCCCTGCATCGTGCTCGCCCGCAACGTCCCGCCCCCCGATCCCGGGCGGAACGAAGTGCGGGCCTTGGTCGTCACGGATCTGGAGGCGCTGGAGCGCCTGGACGAGGAGCTGGAGACAACGCCCTTCGTGCTCAAGCAGCGGGATCTGCGGCCCGAGGGCTGGCGGCTGGAGCACCCGGAAATTTTGAAGCTGCTCGAGGAGATCCGGGCGCGGGGCGTCCCGCTGGGGGAGTACGTCGGGGGGAAGTTCTACTATGGCATTAAGACGGGCCTCAACGAGGCGTTCGTCATCGACGAAGCCACCCGCCGACGCCTGATCGAGGAAGACCCGAAGAGCGCTGAGATCATAAAGCCCTTCTTGCGGGGCAAGGACATCAAGCGCTGGATTGTCGATTGGCCGGGGCTTTACCTTCTTTATGTGCCCTGGGAGATGCAAATCGAAGACTATCCGGCCGTTCTTGAGCACTTGCGGAACTTCAAAGACAAGCTCGCAAGGCGTCCGGAAGTCCAGCAAGGGCGGTTCCCCTGGTATGCCTTGAGTCGGTACGCAGCGGATTATCATGCTGAGTTTGAGAGGCCGAAGATTGTGTGGCCTGATATTGCCAAGAGATGTGAATTTGCCACAAGTTTTTCACGCGAGGAAAGGCGTGGTACCCTGGCCTTCAACGATGAAAGACGAAGGGAGGTACCACGCCCAT
>JALUUA010000084.1 GCA_027021605.1 Candidatus Bipolaricaulota bacterium
CCCCCCGATCGTCGTGACGGAAACGCCCCAGGCGCGGAGGAAGCCCCCCGGCACCCCCAAGAGGACGGCGGCCACCGCGAGCACCCCGGCCGTAAGGACGCCGACCCACAGCCCCTGTGCCAGGTCGAGGCCGAGCAGCACCCGCCGCCAGGAGAGGGGCAGCACCAAGAGGCGCGGCAGTCCCCCGCGCTCGAAGGTGATCGTGTTGGCCTTGATCTGGCAAACGCTCCAAACCGTAAAGAGGCCCAATCCCAGGAGCGCCTGCTCGCGATAGGGCGCGAGCCAGGACCGCGCAAGGAGCAAGAGGAACCCCAAGACCATCGCCACCATCACCAGGTAACCGCCCAGGGTGCGCCGCAGGAGGGGATCGCGGAGGGGCTCCCGCAACCCCTTGGCGACCAAGCTCCCGATCACGCCCCGAAGCGGGAGCGGGAGGACCCCGAGCGCTCCGCGGCCGGGGAGCAAGGTCCGGGCTCGGCCGCCCCGGGCGATTTGGGAGTCCGCCCGCTCCCCCAGGCCCACGCGGGCCGCCACCAGGAGCACGACGGCCGCTCCCAAGGCGATCAGCCCCGTCGCCGCCTCGCTCCCGCGGTCGGGGGCAAGCGCTTGTGCCGCCCACGCCGGGGGCCAGAACGCCCTTAGCCCCTGCGGAAGCTCCTGCCAAACCCGCGCGTCCAAGGACCAGGGGAGGGCCCGTAGGCTCACGAGCAGCGCGGCGAGCCAAGCGAGAAGCCCCCCGCTCACCGCGAACCCCACGGGATCCCGCATCGCGGTCAGCCGAAGCGCCGTCCGGAGGAGCTGTCGGGTGGCCACCGCCGAGGCCCACAGGAGGAGGAGCGCCAGCCCCCTTAGTAAGCCCTCCGCGGGCGAGCGCACCCCGACGGCCGCCAGGACCGCCAACGGGGGCAGGAAGAAGATCGCCGCCTCAAAGAGGTGAAAGGGGCAGAGGAACTCCGCCGCCGTCACGGCCCAGATCCTCTCCCTGCGGCGGAAGGGCAGCCGCAGGAGCGCCGCGGTCTCGACCGCCGGGGCCCGCACCGCGCTCGGCAGCATCCAGGCTCCGTATCCCAGCGCCAGCGCCAGCCCCAGAAACGCCCTCCGGCCCTCCTCGGGGATCCCCGACAGGAACTCCCACAGGAAGAGGGCGAGCGCCGGGTGCCAAAGGAGCAGCCCCAGTCCGCCGAGGAGGAGGGTCATCAGGGCGCTGATCGCGTGGGTCCGCTCGCGCCAGACGGCCTTCCAGCGCAGCCGGAGGAGCCCGCGCACCAGGATCCGGACGCGGGTGAGGGCGGAGATCACTCCCATAGCCACCCCTCCTTGGGCCCGGCGCCGACGAGCTGGAGGAAGACGTCCTCGAGGGTTTCGGCCTCCCGCCCGCCGGAGCGGGCCCGCTCGCGCAGGGCTTCGAGATCCCCCTGGGCGAGGAGGCGGCCGCGGTGGAGGATGCCCACCTCGTCGCAGAGGCGCTCGACGACGTCCAGGACGTGCGAGGAGAGGAAGACGGTCCCGCCGCGCCGAACGAAGGCGCGCAGCGTCTCCTTGATGGCCCGCGCGTCGATGGGGTCGACGCCCGTGAGGGGCTCGTCGAGGAAGAGCACCTCCGGGTCGGGGAGGAGGGCGGCGGCCAGCTCGAGCTTGTGTCGCATCCCGTGGGACAGCTCCCGGCAGAGCGCGTCCGCCTTGTCCGCGAGGGTCAGAAACTCGAGCAGGCGGGTCGTACGCCGCTCGATCTCCCGCCGCGGGAGGCCGTACGCCTCCCCCACGAAGGCGAGGAACTCCCGAGGGGTGAGGTACTCGTAGAGGGCGGGCTCGTCGAAGACCACCCCGATGCGCCGCTTCACCTCGAGGGGATGGCGCACGACGTCCCAGCCGAGCACGCGGGCCGAGCCCGCGGTGGGCCGCAGCAGTCCGGTGAGCAGCCGCAGCGTGGTCGTCTTCCCCGCGCCGTTGGGCCCCAAAAACCCGAAGAGGCAGCCCTTCCGGACCCGCAGGCTCAGGCCGAGGAGGGCCGTGACCTCGCCAAAGCGCTTCGTGAGCCCTTCCGTCTCAATGGCCCATTCGGGGTTCACGTTCACGGACTTGAAGGTAGCAAGGGGGCTCGCACGCGTCAACCCGATCCCTCGATTTGTCGAAACCTCCGTTTGTGCCGTACAATACCGTTTGCCATGAGCGAGCGCACACCCCAAGAGGGGACTCCGCCTAACCCCAAGCCGGAAGCGGGGGAATCGGGCTCCTCCCCGATCCCCTCCCGGCTGCCCATCCTGCCGCTGCGGGACAGCGTCGTGTTCCCGCAGTCGCTCGTGCCCCTCACCGTGGGGCGCGACGGGTCGCTGAAGGCCGTCGAGGAGGCGATGGCCCACGGCAACTGGCTCGGCGTGCTCCTGCAGAAGGACCCCGCCACCGACGTCCCCGGGCCGGACGATCTCTACGAGGTCGGCACCGCCTGCCGGGTGGTGCGCGTCCTCCAGTACCCGAACAAGACGATCATGGCCCTGGTCCAGGGGATCGCCCGCTTCCGGGTGAAGCGATTCCTCCAGACGCAGCCCTACCTGCTGGCCGAAGTCGAGCTGATCTCGCCGGAGCTTCCGCCCCCGGGGGACGTCGAGCTCGAAGCGCTGCGAAAGAACGTCCTGGCCCGCTTCCAGCGGCTCACGATGGTCGCGCCCAACCTCTCCTCGGACGTCTTGGAGGGCATCCGCCCGATCGAGGACCCGGATCACCTCGTGGACGCCGTGGCCAACCAGCTCGACCTCGAGTCCGCCGAAAAGCAGGAGCTGCTGGAGATCGCCGACGTCAAGGAGCGGCTATTACGACTGACCCGCATCCTCGAGCGGGAGATCGAGTTCCACCAGCTGGGGACCCAAATCGAGTCCGAGGTCAAGACGGAGCTGGAGCGGGGGATGCGGGAGCGTTATTTGAGGGAGAAGCTCGAGGCGATCCGCCGCGAGCTGGGCGAGGCGGAAAACCCCGAGATCGAGGAGCTGCGCGAGCGCATCCACGAGGCGAAGATGCCCCCAGACGTGGAGAAGGAAGCGCTGCGAGAGCTGGAGCGCCTGGCCCAGATGCACCCCAGCTCCGCGGAGTACACCGTCTCCCGGACGTACTTGGGGTGGCTGGTGGAGCTCCCCTGGGCGAAGCGCACCCGGGATCGCTTGGATATCGCGCGC